>JAUHZM010000025.1 GCA_030426005.1 Gammaproteobacteria bacterium | reverse complement strand
TCGATGAATTGTTCGAAAAGTTGGAGCAACGTGGCGTGTTATTACGTTTGGATCCGACTGTAAAACCAACCATGTTTCATGGCGCCACAGTGAGCCAAGCGGAAGCAGCGTTGTTGCGCAAAATTAAAAATGTGGTGCGCCATGGCCGTATTGAGCATCTTGGCTTGAATGAAATCAAATTTAAAGAGACCACAATCCCTACCACGCCCAATACACTGCATATCGATTGCTCAGCGCGTGCGGTGCCGGTTACCGAGCAGTATCCAGTGTTCGATGGCGACACCATCACGGTACAAACGGTACGCTCTTATCAACCGGTATTCAGCGCGGCATTCATTGCGCACATCGAAGCAAACTACGACGATGAAGCATTGAAAAATGAATTGTGCAAAGTCGTCCCCTTACCGAATCACGATGTCGACTGGCTGGTCGGTGCTGCGGCGCAGATGCAAAACCAGTACCGCTGGTCACAAGAACCTGGTATTCGCGAATGGCTAATTGAAAACCGACTTGATGGATTCACCGCCTTAGTGCAACAAACCGAGGAAGCAACACCGGAACAACTGGCGTTGCTCGGCAAGATGAAGGCACTCGTGCCCGAAGTTGTGGCCAATATTCCAACACTGATGGCGCAAGCGATGCAACAACACCAACATTACGCCAAGCAAGCGTGAGGATTAACATGCAGGAATTACAAACCAATAAAAATGATTTTAATCAGTGTCGACTTAACCAAGCCGACGACATCAATCTGGAGAACGGCGAAATCAAGTTGAAAGTCGACCGCTTTGCTTTCACCGCCAATAACATTACCTATGCTGTGATGGGCGAAAAACTGAAGTACTGGGATTTCTACCAACCCGCCGGAGACGATGCCAGCAACTGGGGGCTCATTCCCGTGTGGGGCTTCGCGGATGTGATTGAATCTAAGAGTGATGACATCACCGTCGGCGAACGTCTGTTTGGCTATTTTCCGCCCGCGGAGTCTCTCAAACTAAAACCGGTCAGCGTCACATCGGGCACCTTACTTGAAGGTGCGGCATCTCGTGCGCATTTGCCGGTTGGCTATAATCTGTATCGCCGCGTCAATAATGAACCCGGCTACAACCGTAGCCAGGACGACGAACGCATGTTGCTGTTCGTACTGCATCTAACTGCATTCTGTATTCATGACATGCTGGAGAGCGCGCAGTGGCATGGTGCGGAACAAGTTGTGATTATCAGCGCGTCCAGTAAAACCAGCTCAGGTTTAGCCGCAGGCTTATCGTTGGATGAAAAGGCCCCGACGGTGATTGGTCTTACCTCAAACCGTAACTTGGACTTTGTTAACGCTACGGGCATTTATGATGCGGCGTTCACCTATGATGACTTGACGCAAATCGACGCATCCAAACCTACCGTCGTGGTGGATATGTCAGCCAATACCGATGTATTAAGCCGGTTACACACGCACCTAGGTGACAATATGCGTTTTTGTAGTAACGTGGGACTGACACATTGGGAAGAACCGCAGCACGCGGCTGGCATCAATCAGGCGCGCAGCCAAATGTTCTTCGCACCCGGGCACATCCAACAACGCATCCAGGACTGGGGTAACGACGAATTCGAACGTCGTTCCACGGCGTACGTCATGCGAACGATTGGCATGAGTCGTAAGTGGCTCAAGATTACCGAACTTGATGGTTTGACGGCGTTAGCTGAACGCTACCCAGATATCTGCGCTGGTCGCATTCCCGCCGACGAAGGCTTGGTGGTCCAGCTCTAACAGATCGAGTTCACGATCCATACCATTTTTTAACGTCTCCAATTGGTGTTGTTGTTACAATGCTGTCACGTTTAACCAATTGGAGATTCACATGCCTAAATCATTGGGGCAAATATCCGCCACGCGGACCCCTTCTAAGCTAAGATTATCGCTCGTTACTCTGTCGGTGGCCGCCGCGCTGACCGCCTGCGGTGAAGTAGACCAACCCGTAGCAAGCCCTGCAACAGAGCCCGCGCCACAGGTAAGTGAATCGGTGGTTGATACCGCTGCTGAAACGGTCTCGGAGTCTGAGAAAGCCAATGCGATGTACGACCGATTCTTCGAAGAGTCTGTTGCCCGCAGCCCAGAGACACTAACTTACCTAGGTCGTAAAGAGCGCGCCGATGAATGGACTGACCGTTCAGACAAAGCAGCCGAAGAAAATCTAGCACTGGCTAAGAAACAGCTGGCCGAATTGCAGACGCTGGATAAATCCAAGCTGGACCAGCCCACAGCACTCAGCTATGACCTGTTAAAACAAGCGCTGGAAGAAGAGATCGAAGACCACAAGTGGCGCTTATACAATTATCCAGTCAATCAAATGTTCGGCACGCACTCCGGCGTGGTCTCATTACTAATCAACCAACACCGAGTTTCCAGCGTTAAAGACGCAGAGAACTATGTGGCTCGTTTGAATGGTGTAAAAGATCTGTTTGATCAGTTGATCACCAACATTGAAGCACGCACCGCCGCAAATATTATTCCACCAAAATTTGTCTTTCCGCACGTGATTCGCGACAGCAAAAACATTATCAGCGGCGCACCGTTTGATGATGGCGAGCCAAGCACACTGCTGGCCGACTTCACTGGTAAATTGGATGCCCTTGCAGCGCAAGAAGGTTCAGAACTGACCGATGAGAAGAAAGCTGAGTTATTGGCGGCCGCCACCACAGCGCTGAAAACATCAGTGCAGCCTGCATACGAAAAACTGGTCGCGCATTTAACCGAACTCGAAACCAAAGCCACCACTGACGATGGTGTTTGGAAGTGGAAGAATGGCGATGAGTTCTACAACGTTGCGCTCAAACGCACCACCACAACCGACCTGACTGCGGATCAAATCCACGAAATCGGTTTAAGCGAAGTGGCACGTATTCACGACGAAATGCGCGCGATCAAAGACAAGGTCAAGTTTGATGGCGACCTGAAAGCCTTCATGCAATTCATGCGCGAAGACGACCAGTTCTATTACAACAACGACCAGGCGGGCAAAGACCGTTATCTGGCTGAGGCCACGACGTTGATTGATAATATGAAGGGCCAGCTTGATGCGATGTTTATCACCAAGCCTAAAGCGGACTTGAACGTGAAGGCTGTGGAGCCATTCCGCGAGCAATCCGCAGGTAAGGCCTTTTATCAGCGTCCATCTGAAGATGGGTCACGACCAGGTCTGTACTACGCCAACCTGTACGATATGAAGGCGATGCCGACTTACCAAATGGAGGCCTTGGCTTACCACGAAGGTATTCCAGGCCACCATATGCAGCTCGCGATTCAGCAAGAACTACAAAATGTGCCGAAGTTCCGTAAGTTCGGTGGCTACACAGCGTATACCGAAGGCTGGGGCTTGTACTCGGAGTATCTACCAAAAGAGTTCGGTGCCTATGAAGACCCGTACTCAGATTTTGGTCGTTTGGCGATGGAGCTATGGCGTGCTTGCCGTCTAGTCGTCGACACGGGCATCCATGCTAAAAAGTGGACCCGTGAAGAAGGCATTGCCTACTACACTGACAACACACCGAATGCCGTATCTGATGGCGTTAAGATGGTGGAACGTCACATCGTCATGCCGTCGCAAGCCACCGCTTACAAAATCGGTATGATGAAGATTCTCGAGTTGCGTAAGCAGGCCAGCGAGCAATTAGGTGACAAGTTCGACATTCGTGGTTTCCACGACGAGGTACTGAAATACGGCGCCCTGCCGCTGAACGTACTGGAAGACAAAATCAACGCCTGGGTTGCTAAACAACAGGCTTGATTGACTAACCGCACGTCATCCGTGACGTACTGATAAAACGCGCTCTATGGTAAATACCATGAGCGCGTTTTTTTTGATTGATCAGTTTGCCTGCGACTGATAATCCACCGTTAGTTCAACCAATGCTTGTACCCCTTTGATCAGGGCCGATTCATCCACGTAAAAACGCGGCGAGTGATTGCTTGGGGCCGCCTTCGGGTCGGTTCCGGCCGGTGTGCCGCCTAAAAAGAAAAACACGCCCGGTGTCTCCAAGGCGTAATAAGAAAAATCTTCAGCACCGGTAATCAGCCCCGGATCCACCACACGACCTTTGCCGAACACGCGCTCCAGCGTTGGCATCATTTGCGTGGTCAACCCTGGGTCATTGACCGTGACTGGGTATCCGAGGTCGATTTTAAAATCCACCGTTGCACCTTGCGCTTCGGCGGTTTTTCGCACGATGTGCTCCAGGCTTTTGTGAATGTCACTCCGAATCTGCATATCAAAATTGCGGATCGTGCCGACCATATTGACCGAATCCGGAATAATATTGCTGCGAATGCCGCCCTTAATGGCACCGACCGACACCACCGCTGGTGCTTTCGTGATGTCGGTTTGTCGGGCTACGATGGTGTGCAATGCGTTCACGATTTGTGCTGATACGGTGATTGGATCAACGCCGTCCCACGGACGTGAACCGTGTGTTTGTCGACCATGCACAGTTACTTCAAACGAGTCGGAGGCCGCCATTAACGGACCAGGACGCACGCCGATCATGCCAGCAGGAATACTCGACGTGGTATGCAGCCCGAACACCGCATCTGGCTTTTGACCTTTAAACAAGCCCTCTTTGAGCATCAACTCCGCACCGCCCTCTTCGCCTTCCGGCGCACCTTCCTCAGCCGGTTGGAAGATAAACATCACCGAACCATTCAGTTCCACTTGACGCTGCACCAGCACTTCAGCTACCGCCATTAAGATCGCCACGTGCGTGTCGTGACCACAGGCATGCATCACACCGACTTCTTCGCCACGATAGGTATCGGTGACCTTAGATGCAAACGGTAGATCAGTTTGCTCCGTGACGGGCAACGCGTCCATATCAGCGCGTAGTCCGACTAATGGTCCGGGCTGCCCGCCTTTGAGAACCGCCACCACACCGGTGTGCGCGACCTCAGTTTGGACTTCCAAACCCAGACCACGCAGGTGGTCGGCAATGTACTTAGCGGTTTTGAATTCGCGGTTACTCAGCTCTGGATTAGCGTGTAGATGGCGACGCCACTCAATCAGTTTAGACTCAATTGCACTAATATCAGCGGGTAAGGCCGACCGATCAGGCGCGGATTCAGCATAAGTGGTATTGATAGACAAAGTCGCCGTTGTCATCGCTAGCAACGCCACGCGATGCATGAAAGATCTCAAGTTCATAAATAGATACACAGACAGTTCGTTAAAAGGAGCCAACCATCACCCGATAATCGGGTAGCCAAGATTCAGTTGGATTAAGGTGACGCTGTACAATAAGAAGAAACCGGCGAGCAGACCAGTAATCCAGGGCTTAATAATGTCCACCCAGGTAAAAGTGACGCGTGCCGCCTGACCGTGAAATAGAAAGATCACTGCCGCAGCCGTTACCATGGTCGCACCAGATAACAGGGCAGCCCAACCCCAAAAGGTCGTAAGGTGCAGTACGCCATAGCCCACGTTCCAGAGACCACAAACACACAGTAAGAAGGCGGAAAAAACCACCATCGGCAATGCCACGGTCGCTTCCGGCTCGTGACGCCAAGGTGTTGGGCGTAACACAATCAAGCCAAACAACATGGCGATAGTCACTACGATACCCATTTATCCAGTTTCACCATTTAACAGCATAAGGCACAGTATAGCGAACTGTGGCGCGCCGCTGTGCAAAACTATTCGGCGACCTCACGCGCGCGCGTCGCCAGCCGCCACAACAACAAAAATCCAACCATAAACAAACTGACGACCATCGCAAACCACATCCCTTTAGCCCCGGTAAGGCTGGGCGTGCCATAACCAAAGGCCAACAACACGCCGATTGGCAAACCAAAAATCAGAAATGCGACCACCTGATACTTTGGCGGGCTACTGGTGTCGTGGTAGGCACGCAGCGCGCAAATAACCGCCACCTGGAGTGAATCGGCTAACTGAAATGCTGCACCAAAATACAAAAGTACCACTGCGAGCTGGATAACGGCTGGGTCATCATTAAAGAGGCGAATCAGTGACTCGGTAAACAGAATAAATAGCACGCAAATAACCGCTGCAATGGCCAGATTAAACGCCGTACCCGCCTTGACGGTATACCACGCATCCTCAGGACGATCCGCACCAAGAAACTGCGACGCACGAATCGTAACGCCTTGACCCAGCCCCATGTACAACATAAAACTCATCGACGCCACGGTGATAGCCACAGCATGCGCACCAGCTTCCACGACGCCGAACAATGCGATCATCATTCCGGCCCCAGCAAACATACTCAGCTCGATCACAATCGACGCACCGATTGGTAAACCAAGCCGCAACGTTTTAGTGATGGTCGGAATCGACGGTGCTTCAAAGCCATGAAAAAACCGTTTGTCACGCACTGCGGCATGATGGTGAATGACTAACCAGCAAGCAATCATGACTAACCACATCAGGACCACCGTGGCCCAGGCACAGCCGACCCCACCCAAACGTGGTAAGCCGAAGAGCCCATTAACCAAAATGTAGTCCAGCGGGATATTCAACAAGAACGCTACGAAGTTCACAATGAAGACTTCGCGCGTCATGCTCATGCCCTCCAATGTGCCGCGCACGGCTGGAATCAAGGTAATGGGAATAGCGCAAAAACTGATGGCCAGCAGATAGCCCTGTGCAATGCCACGTAGGTCATCCTCAAACGGTGCAAATTGAAACAAAGCCGCGCACGCCCAAACTACCAGAGTCGCTAACACACCGAGCGCGAGACACATCCAGATTGATTGATGCAATTGATGCTTTACACCGGCATCATTTCGCGCACCATAGTGTTTGGCGATCAATGGCTGGGTCGCAAAGCCCACACCCATAAAGAAAAATATGATCATGTTCCAGGTGTTGGCACCCAGATTCATTCCTGCCAATTCCAGTGTGCCAGCCTGACCAGCAATCGCCACATCCGTGGCAGACATTCCAACCAAACACAACTGTGTGAGTGATACTGGCGCAGCCAGTACAACCAGTGATCTCAACTCAGTAAATAAACGACTCATAATTAGGGAGCCTCTGATTAATTCTAATTGCTCTCTGGCTTTCAAGCAGGTCCGCTATCGAGGCGTTGTTTTGTAGGCATGACTGGTCACGTCAAAAAACAACAACAAAGAGAGCGGATCAGCTTGAAAGCCCCGCTGGGTAAAGCTTAAGGCTACCATCTACTTTGTTGCAGCTCTCATCAAGGACTATGCCATTGATTTCAATCTGCGCCTCGTAGCTGATAGCCTTAAGCTATCACAGAGAACATTTATAATTAATCAGAGGCTCCTTAGAATTGACGCTCAGAGAAAGCGGCAAAGATCGCTGGGGACGCCGTGATTGTCATGATAGTGTCACACTTGAAAAATATGTTACACCACTACACCATCCAAGCAATATGCGCCTTTGCATCTGAACTTCCTCATGATTCGTAAAATTTTCGTACTCGCGGCCTGCGCCGTATTCTCGCACTTCGCCGCCGCGGATGGTAGCCAAATCACCGCCACACAATCAATCCAATTGAGTGCACTCGGTACCTTTAAATCTGGCCCCTACGATCAAGGGGCAGCAGAGATAGTGAGCTACGACGCGGCGACAAAACAAGCTTATGTTGTAAACGGGTTTGCCAAAACCATTGACGTTTTCAGCCTGGCTCACCCTGATAAACCGGCCTTGGTCAACCAAATCAAACTTAATGCGTATGGCGCACCCAATAGCGTGGCGGTTAAACGTGGCTTGGTCGCGGTGGCGGTGGCAGCCAAGCCGAAACAAGACCCTGGCTCAATCGTGGTATTTGATCTGTCAGGGAACCACCTCAACTCGTTCAAAGTTGGCGCACTGCCGGATATGGTCACCTTCACACCAGACGGTACGGTGATATTGAGCGCAAATGAAGGCGAACCTAATGATGACTATACGATTGATCCCGAAGGGTCCATCAGCATAATCCAAGTTGGTGATGACATCCGCAAGCAAAGCCAGGCCAATGTAAGTACCGCAGACTTCACAGCATTTAACACACAGGCAATTGATCCTGCGATCCGCATTTTTGGTAAGAACGCGTCTGTCGCCCAAGACCTGGAGCCAGAATACATCGCCGTGTCAGCTGACTCTAAAACCGCTTGGGTCGCTCTGCAAGAAAATAACGCTCTCGCCGTCGTCGATATCGCCACCTCGAAGGTGACAGCACTGCTGCCGCTTGGCACCAAGTCACATGCGCAGGCCGGTAACGGGATTGATGCCAGTGACGAAGATGGTGGCATTCATATCAAGCCCTGGCCGGTTGAAGGCATGTATCAACCAGACACCATCGCCAGTTATACCGTCAGCGGGGAAACTTACATCGTGACCGCCAATGAAGGAGACGCACGCGACTACGATGGATACTCAGAAGAAACTCGTGTCGGCAAAATGAACTTGAGTAAATCACTGACTGAGGCGTATCCAAAACTCAGCAGCAACAAACAACTTGGTCGACTCAAAGTCAGCAAGGTCGGCGCGGACGTTGACGGCGACGGTAAGGTGGATCGATTATTCGCCTACGGTGGTCGTTCCTTCTCAATCTGGTCAGCGCACGGTGAGCTGGTGTTTGACAGCGCGGACCAATTTGAACAAATCACCGCACAGGCCAATCCAGCACTGTTTAACATCGACGACGACCGCAGCGACGACAAAGGTCCCGAGCCTGAGGCACTTGCATTAGGCAAGATCGACGATCGTACTTACGCATTTATTGGTTTGGAACGTACTGGCGGCATTCTGGTTTACGACATCACAGAACCGGCAAACGCTACGTTTGTACACTACTTCAGCACTCGAAAGGCCGTGGCTGACGACGACTCGCCGGAGGCTGGCGATATTGCACCCGAAGGCATCGCATTTGTATCGGCCCAGGACAGTGCCAATGGGCAACCATTTATTATCACCGCCAACGAAGTTAGCGGCACTGTATCCACCTATGCAATCTCGGTGCGACGCTAATCAAGACTGGACGGTTGGTGGCATTTCCCCGCCGCCGACCTGCCACGGATGGCACCTATAGTGACTGTAAACAACAATAGGGCTGGCATTCGGGCACAGTGACAGGAAGCTTTGACTTTAATGACTGAGCGTGTTCCACTCGCGACATGAAAGCACTAATACTCGGGGTCACTGGTCAAGACGGGGCCTACCTCGCGCGCCTCTTGCTGGACAAGGGATACACCGTCTATGGCACCTCACGGGATGCGGTTGGCAAGATTCGTAACAACCCCAGTGTGCTCGGTATTGATCAAGACATCCACTACATGACGGTAGACATTACCGATTATAAGTCGGTGCTGTCTGCCCTAAACGAAGCGCAACCAGACGAGATTTACAATCTGGCCGGTCAGAGCTCGGTTGGAATTTCCTTTCAGCTGCCATTCGAGACCATTCGTTCCTTCACCCTAGGTGTGTTGAACGTGATGGAAGCCATGCGCTTTCTCGGTTTAAAGAGTCGTTTGTTCAACGCGTCGTCCGGAGAATGCTTTGGCGACACTGATGCGCTACCGAACCACCTGGCAAACGAACACAGTCGTTTTGCCCCCAAGAGCCCCTACGCGGTGGCCAAGGCTTCAGCGTATTGGTCGGTGATCAACTACCGACAGGCATATAACTTATTTGCGTGCTCGGGAATCCTGTTCAGTCATGAATCGGTACTACGCAACCCGAACTTTGTATCCAAAAAAATCGTCGCTGCCGCCTGTCGCATCTCGAAGGGGCTCGATAACTCGTTGACGCTTGGCAATCTCAATATTAAACGGGACTGGGGTTGGGCCATCGAGTTCGTGGAGGCGATGTGGCTCATGCTGCAACACGACGAACCCGATGATTTCATCATCTCGACTGGCGCCGTCTACACCCTGGAAGACTTTGTACGATTGAGTTTTGAGGCGGTCAACCTTGACTACCGCGACTACTTAACGGTTTCCGACCAATTTGTGCGCCCGAATGACGTAACATGTAGTGCCGGCTCGCCAAAACACGCTGCCGAGACCTTAGGGTGGAAAGCCAAATCCACCTTACCGGATGTGGTCGAGCAGATGGTCGCCGCAGAGCTCGCAGCGATGCATGATTAGTTCTGCTCGAGCTCGAAGTCGAATATCTTCTCAGCATCAGTTTCAAACTTCGACAGACTGACCGGCGCGCGCCATAAAAACGCGGGCGGTAGGGTAACGTTTTCAGTTTGTGTTTGTGCCGTCCATTTTTCATGTTCAGGTTTTAGCCATTCGTCGCTGCGGAACAGGCCAACGATGGTCAATACCAACAAGATAGAAAACACCCATTTTGAACGGCGTTGCATATGAGTGGCAAACGTCAACGCACCGACCAGTAGCAAGACCGCAATCGCACAATACGTCAATGTGGATAGCAGGCCGCCTAGCTCGACACGCTGTAGGTTAAACCGCACCAGCGCCAACAATAAGGTGGCAATCTCAAGCAAGCCTAACACCAGACAACCAAGCACCCAGAAAGCACGCATATTGCCCTCTCCTCGCAATAGTTTACTGGCAAAACTCATTAACAAGGTCCAAGCCACCAGCACCACTAAGGCAGTGATGATAATCGTGACCACGTCATTGACCAACACCGGCTCATTGGCAAACAGCCAAGAGGAACCCAGGTGTAGCATCAATGCGACGAGCGTTAATGCAAAAATAGCCGGCAGACTCTTAAACCGGTCAATCAACAGAAACCAGCTCGAACGGATCGCCGCCGGAGCCACACCGTCAGCGGCATCGTAGATTTGCAAATTGGTATCACCAATGCGAATCACCTCTCCGAAACGATAAACCGCACTCCCTGTCACCGGCTTGCCGGCAATCGTGGAGCCGTTAGTCGAATTCAGGTCGGTGATTTCCAACAGGCCTTCGTCGCTCAATTGAATGCTCAGGTGATCCGCCTCCACAAACTTGTCCTGCACAATGACATCGCTGTGCCAGGCACGCCCGATAACACTCGGCTTGGTTTTCTTGAGCGTGACCCGCTCCATGCGCTCACCGCTTTTATCGTTCACCAATACGATCAGAGTTCTCATTGTACGTGCTCCAGAAATTTGCGGTTAATCTGCTGAATTTGATCTTTCTCAAGAGCCGATACCGACAAATGCGCGACCCATTTTTGCTTGTTCTCCACTTGTTCTAACAACAACAAGGAATCATATAAACCCGCCATTTTCTTGTAAGCTCGCACACACACAGTGGCACGTTGAAACCGGTTTTCCACTTGCGTCTGTTGCAGAAAATCAACATGACACTGGTAGTTAGTTGAGTGCGTAAAATTGGAGTCATTATTGGCAGACATCCAGGGCCGAATAGTGGTTGCAAACTGCGTTGGCGATAGCGTGAGTGAGCGCGAATGCGCAAAACTGAAATACAGTTCACCAGCATTCAAATCGTGATTCAAATACAAGGTGTTACCAGCTCGGCAAGACTTAGACGCATCGGCCACTTTGCGTGCTTCTTCATCATCATTGGTGTAACCCCAACATTGGAAGTCTTTGCGAATTTCGCCAAACAAAGGCTTGCCTGCGAATTCCTCAGTTGGCCACTCGCTATCGAGCAGTTCCTGAACGCGGGAACGTTGCCACACTTTGATCTGACGTGCGATCTCCGCCTGGTAGTCTTGCTGCAACACCTCGCGATCCGCAGCAACCAAAGCTTTGGCTTTGACTACCGGCACCAGAAAACTCAACTGACTGCCTGCAGTCGCCACGTTCACTCCAACCACTTCACCAGAACTGTTTAAAGCTGGGCCGCCACTCATACCCGGATTCAAGCTAGCTGAAAACAGAATTTGCGCATCGTAACTGTGTTCCACTAAGCCGTTGTTCGGTCCTTTCACCAGACTGGTACCGTAGTCACGCGGATTGCCTAGCGCGTAAACCGTTTGTCCTTTCAGCAATGCGGTATCAGAGAGTCGCAGGGTCTTTTCACTGGGATTGGAATGTCGAAGCAATGCCAAATCATTGACCACATCAAAATCCAATAACTTCAGACTGCCTTTTTGCCCGGTATGAGACTGATACTCAATCTTATGTCGTTCCGGCGCATGGACGTAAGACGCAATGACATGGAAATTAGTAATAATTAAGCCGTCCTGACTGACCTGAAAGCCAGATCCGATAGACGATTTACTACCAGCCTGCGGGGAAATCACACGAATCTGATACACCTGACTGTAATACTCAGCAAAATCTTCATCAGCACGACTGACAGGTACCCAACTGGTCAGAACCAGCATGAAAACCAGGATCAGATACCCAGTCAAAAGCCTAAACCGTGCACCGCTAGCGGGGCTGGTCGATAGTAATGTCATGTTCTTCGTGCGTCCTGCTGTATCAACCAGCGAAGTCGTAAAGCCTCGATTATACATAGTCATGTCGATCAATAGTCATACACGCCAATTTGGTGACAATTGTTAAATTTTTCTGGTCCGCCATTGTAAAACACAGCGACTGTCCCCAATGTTATTACACCGACTAATTTTTTCGAGATGCCTTATGTCAGACCAATACGAAACAAATACTGGCTGGATGCGCGTACTGTTTGTCGCCATTTTCTGGTTCATTTTTTATCTGACCCAACTGGTGATCGCAGCGGTTGTAATCGCACAATGTCTGTTCACCCTGTTGACGTCTAAGCCGAACGAATATCTACTTAAATTCGGTGAAAGCTTGAGCAAATATGTACGAGAGATTTTGCGTTACGTCACCTTTAATACCGACGTGCGCCCGTTTCCGTTCTCAGATTTTCCGAAATCCGACATTGTGATTACCGCTGAATCCAGCGAATCGCAATAACAGAGTCTAGCCCAGCGTCCTTAGCCACCTTGCGTGACTAGGGACGCCTGATCACCTACTCTCGTGCCTTGGGCTTATCGCCCAATAAATAGCGCGGCCCCGCCCCAAATTCATTGGCACTGTCTTCCTGATTGTATAAATGACAGTTTTTAAGCGATAGACAACCACAGCCAATACAGCCGCTTAACTTCGCTTTAAAGCGGCTCAAGCGCGCAATTTGCTCATCAATATCACGACTGAACTGTCTACCAAGGCGATCCCAATCGGCTTTGGTTGGTGTTCGATTGTCGGGCAAGGAGGCGAGTGCCGCACGAATTTGCTGCAGGCTATAGCCTAAATTCTGCGCAATCAAAATAAAGGACACGCGTCGAATGACCGAGCGCGCAAAATGGCGGTGTCCGCTCGCGCTACGCATACTTGGAATCAAGCCCTCATCGGCGTAAAACCGAATCGCCGACACATTCGTCCCCGTACGTTTGGCCACTTGGCCGATACTCAAACTTGGATCTTTGACCATATAAGAAACTCAGACTCAACTATTGATCTAAAGTTAAGTTTAGATATTAGAGTAAAGTTTTCAACCTCTAATACGGAGATTTTCACGCATGTCTAAACTCGAACACACCAACCTCACAGTGGCCAACCCTGACGCGCTTGCACAACGTCTATGCCAACTATTTGACTGGCAGATCCGTTGGTCTGGTCCGGCTCTGGATAATGGCTACACAGTGCATGTAGGTGGCCCCGATACCTATCTGGCTTTGTATCGCCCTCCAAGCCAACAAACCAGCGACCTCAACCATCTGGTTATCGGAAACCTAAACCACATCGGCATTGAAGTGGAAGACCTGGATCAAACTGAACAACGAATGCTTGATGCCGGTCTTAAACCATTCAAGCATGCCGACTACCATCCAGGCAAACGATTTTATGTGATGGTGGACGACAACCTGGAGCTCGAGTGCATCAGCTATGCGGCATAAGCTCTCATCACCGACGCTGGATTGAACGCGCATAGGACACCATCGCTAACAGCATGAGTCCAGCCAGAGCGAGCCCGGTTACGGTGAGCAACACGCGATACCACAGTCCAAGCTCGCCAGTGTGCAGCGGGTAACTGAATCGAAACAAGCGTTCAGCCGCTGGCCATGACCGCGCGTCGGATTTTGTTATCGTCGTTTTGATTTGCGTGGTCAAATTTTCCGGCACACCAAAACGCAGCGAGGAAATGCCTGTCGGGTTCAGCGATTCACTCTGCTGAAACCCGATGCTGTGCACCGGATACTGTTCGCTCGCTGGCGATATCCAGCGCACTTCGGCACCCGGAAACTGTTCGTGCACATAGTTGATGCGTTGATGCCAATCCTCAAATTTTTGTGTGCTATTGGCGCTGACAGGTTCGACACTCGACACCCAAGAGCTCAACAATAAAAAACGTGATTCGGAGGGATAGACCAACAACACACCGGTGAACGCGAGCAGTATAACCGGGAGTGCAAAACTGGCGCCCAGATTGCCATGACTAATAAGCCACGCTTCTCGACGCGCACTCTTCGGCCACAGTCCGAGCCGGTAACTACGCCGCCGTGGCCACCAAATAATACCGCCGACAAGACACAATAAGATCACCAAGATACCTGAGACCCCGGCAATATTGAGCCCAATCGTGTTACCAAGTAAAAAACGATGATGCAGATCAAGCAGCCAGTCCTCAACACGCTCATTGGATTGCCACTGCTGGATAAAATTACCTTGCTGATCAAACCAGGCGTAGCGCCGATCCGTCAGATACACTTTGTGGATCGCTAAGCCCAAGCTATACAACCGGACCGAACGTACTTCGCCGGGCGCGTAATGCGACTGAATATGTGCCATTGCTTCGGGCACACGTTGGCGCTCGACCTCCGCACGGGCACCGGGCACGCTAAGCCAAAGATATTCTTTCTTCCATACCAATAACGTACCCGTCACACTCATAACGAGCACGAACGCACACACCGAGAACACGGTGGACCCGCTGCAAATGGCGACGCCAAACTCGCATGGTTACACCAACTATCTAAACTTCGAGAAACCCTGCTAATAGCCCGCCGCGTGGCCGTCTTTACGCGTTTCCGTCGCGCCCCAATACACGCCATTGTCTGCCCGTTGAATGGCCTGATAACCACCATAAGGCCCGTTTGCAAACTGCACCTTGTGACCCAAACGCATGAGCTGACGAATCGTGGCGTAGGGGTACCCGGTCTCGAGATTGAGAATGCCGCCGTCCGTCATCTGTTCCCCGGTTGGCTCAGACGACCCAGTGTGGTGGATACGCGGCGCGTCACCAGCAGCTTGCACATCGAGCCCAAAATCAATCATGTTAACGATTATCTGCACATGCCCTTGCGGTTGCATGGCACCGCCCATCAGACCAAAGCTCATCCAAGGCTTGCCGTCCTTCGTCACGAATGCTGGAATGATGGTGTGAAATGGCCGTTTGCCGCCTTCAAACTGATTGAAGTGACCAGGTTCAAGTGAAAACATTTCACCGCGATCCTGCAAAATAAAACCTAAGCCTGGTGGTGTCATACCCGACCCCATGCCGCGATAGTTACTCTGAATCAGCGACACCATATTGCCCTCGGCGTCCGCCGTAGTCAGGTAAATCGTATCGCCGTCGGAGAGAATATTACCCGCTGCGAATTCGTCATTGGCATCAGTTAAATCAATCAATTTGAGCCGCTCGCGCGCATACTCTTTGGATAACAGCGTTGCCAGTGGAATGGTGTTGAACTCGGGGTCTGCGTAGTACTTTGCTCGGTCCTCAAACACCACTTTTTTGATTTCAGTAAACAAATGCACGAACTCGGGTGACTCGCGCCCCATTGACGACAAATCAAACTCCTCCAGCATATTCAACATCTGAAGGGCTGCGATACCCTGACCATTGGGTGGTAATTCCCAAACATCGTAACCACGATAATTAGTACTGACCGGGTCGACCCAGTTTCCGCGATGCTCAGCCAAATCCGCCATCGACAAAAAACCACCGTTTGCTTGCATATAGTCTGCAATCACCTTGGCAACGGGGCCAGCGTAAAAGCCATCGCGGCCCTGTTCAGCAATCGTCTTCAGAGTATTTGCCAGATTCGGATTACGCCAGACATCCCCCTGTTTTGGCGCGCGACCTTGCAAGGTAAATTGTTCTTTGAAACCAGGCCACTTCGACAAAATGGGCACCGAACGATTCCAATAGTAAGCAATCAGCTGCGTGACCGGGAAGCCTTCCTCTGCATAGCGAATTGCCGGCGCTAACAGCGCTGACATCGGCTTAGAACCAAAACGCTGATGCAGCATAAACCAACCGTCGACGGCGCCCGGCACGGTGACCGGAAGTGGTCCATGCGACGGGATAGACTCATAACCCTGATCTTTGAACCATTCCAGACTCAACGATTTTGGTGAGCGCCCAGAAGCGTTAAGGCCAACCAATTTTTGGTTTTTTGCATCCCATACGATGGCAAACAAATCACCACCAATTCCGTTACCCGTCGGCTCAACCAGACCGAGCACAGCATTGGCGGCGATTGCGGCATCAATGGCATTCCCACCACTTTGCATCACGTCCAAGGCAACTTGTGTGGCCAATGGCTGCGAGGTGGCCGCCATGGCATTGCTGGCCAAAACGGGCGAGCGCAGCGCAAAAGTCTCACCGGTAACACGGTCCGCGGCGGTCGCAGTGCCCGAACACAGTACAGTTAAGGTCGCTGCAATAATCAAATAAACCAGTCGAAAAGAGGTCATGGGGATAAGCTCGGTTGGTGAATGTAATCGGACCTTATCACAGGTCCGGCAGTTTTCGGCGACGGAACGAATCGCTACTCAACTGCCTTAGCGATCGCACGCTCGAAGGCGGGACGTGCGCGACAGCGTGCCAAATACGCTTGCAAACTCGGATACGGTGCTAACTGCCCAAGCCGCTCGGCCATCGAAACCATATAGCAGATGCCAAAATCAGCACCAGAGAAGTCCTGGCCTAAAATATAGGGGTTGTCACCGAGCTGGTTGGCGATGTGTTCAAAATGCAGCGCGATTTCCGCGTCGCTAAACGGGGTAATCACAGGATGATCCACGCCGCTACGTAAGGTCAGCATCTTTAACAGCAGTGGCGCAAACACAGACCCTTCTGGATATGCCAACCACTGATTGTAGCGAGCCCAAGCCGCTAGATCGCTGCGATCTGGGTGCAGTGCGTGATTCGTGTCAAACTTCTCGAGCAGGTAAGCGGTGATCACATTAGTTTCGGTCAGCATCAGCGAACCGTCTTCAATCACCGGGCTCTTGCCCAATGGGTGAACGGCTTTTAAATCCGTTGGGGCGCGCATGGTTTCTGGGTCGCGATGGTAAACCTTAAGCTCATAGTCAAGCGCCAGCTCTTCGAGCAACCAAACAGTAAAAATCGAACGCCCAATGCGCAGGTGGTGAAGTGTAATCATGGTTTGAAATGTGTGTTGTGTGGAAACTAGTTCGTGTTGTGTTGCACCGAGTATACGTTGTCACAACCTAGCTGTTGTGAACCGGCCTATCTCGAACGGCATTTAAGGTAAGAATGGCACAGTCGCTTGCTGATACTTTTCAGTCTGCGCCAATTCTCGCACTTGTCGCATGGTATCAAACGGCGTGTCGACCATCAGCAGATTGGTTAACCAGGCAGGAATCGCGCCATTGGGGTCGGCATGCACAAAGCTCTCAACCAAGACCTGCCCATCGGCCTGCGGCGTGAAGCGCCACTCAGACATGGCGTCGGTCACCTGAATAACCCCTTTTCGAACCTTGTAGTTCGCGTCGGCCAGCGCGGAGCTGCGCATCACCACCGCGCCCGTCTCCAAGTCGCGAGTCCACTTCACGCGCGAGTACGCGACTCGATCTCTTACGGGGAACGGTAGATTATTGTGTGAGTAAACGATGCTCTCAGTTGGCGAAAATCGCTCCACGATATACGCTTGCTTGCAGGTTGGCGCCCATTGCCGACAGTTTTCCAGATCGGTGATGAGTGCCACCAGACTACGTACCGACGTCTCGACCAGCATGTGGGCTCGCATCGCTTTGAATTTTGAATCAGCGACTTTGCTTACGTAGACCTGTATACCGTCACGATCCCGTTTTAAGTGCCACTCGTAATCAATGTCAGTCTGCGCCCAGACAGCCGAACTCATCGCCCAAACCAAGAGCATCCCTACTAGCGATCGCAATTGAACTTTACCCATTGCCCCTGAGACTGATTAGTAATCTGTGCAAACCCCGCATTTCCATTTTGTCAGCCATCGTTGTTGCCAAGACGGCTGTTGCTATTATCAGGCACTATCATACTTGAGTTGCGTCAAATAGAAAGTAACACATAAGTTGGTTTACACTAATGTAAATAGCCGCCAATAAATAGGTGGTACGATAACTAAGCAAGAACGCCAGCGAGGAGAGTATGCAAGCTAACTTTCACAAGATGTCCGACAGTACCGCCGACGACTGGCAGGTCATCATGGGCGAACAAATGCAGTTCTTATCCAAACTGCCGGATCGCATTCTTGCGCATATGCAATTACTGGATGAAGACTACGGTGGCTTTCCGGTCGACCGACTACAACATAGCCTGCAAACTGCCGAGCTAGCTGCAGAAGCGGGCGAAGACGAACAATTTGTGGTGTGCGCCTTGTTACACGATATTGGCGATACTCTGGGTAGCACCAATCATGCGGACGTCGCCGCGGCAATTCTTCAGCCGTTTGTGTCCGAGGCCAATTACTGGATGAATGTCGACC
>JAUHZM010000292.1 GCA_030426005.1 Gammaproteobacteria bacterium | reverse complement strand
GGGCATATGAAAAACAAAATTACTAGTATATGGGGAAGCAACTCATGACACCCGTATACGCCACAGTCTGTATTGCTATCTTGGTGGTGATGGGGATGGCATTAGCACGCGCATTCAGTGCAGAAACAGTCTACGACCGCATTTTGGGCGTCAATATGTTCGGCACCAAAACCGTGTTGTTCATCGCCGCGGTAGGGTATTTGACGGGTCGACCGGACTTTCTCGATATCGCTATCGTATACGCGCTCATCAACTTCATTGGTATGGTGGCGGTGTTACGCTTTTTTGAGTACACCGCACCGATCGAATAACTCCTTAACATTCTTGTTTTGACATGCTTTTTTTGGACATAGTCAGCGGTATCCTATTAATCGCGGGCGTTTTTTTTGGGCTGAGTGGTGCAATGGGATTATTCAGATTTCCAGATTTTTACACGCGAGTTCACGCTGCCAGTGTGACAGACTCTGTTGCCGCCATTTTAATTCTCGGTGGATTGCTGCTTCAGACCTCGTTTGATTTAAATACAGCTAAGCTTTTATTTATTTTGGCCTTTTTGCTTATAACAAGTCCGACAGCCTCGCATGCATTGGCGAAGTCCGCGCGGCACGGTGGTCTGCTGACACTGGCAGAATCCAAACACAGTAAAGCAGGGCAGGCAGAGTAATGACCTTACTGATTGATCTTGTGTTGCTGGCGATGCTGGCACTCACCGCGCTGCGAATTATCTTTCTCAAGGATTTGTTCGCGGTCGTTATGCTGTTCGGCATCTACAGCTTTTTATCCGCATTGATTTTCGTGAATCTTGACGCCGTGGATGTCGCGTTCACGGAAGCTGCAGTTGGTGCCGGAATATCAACCGTGTTGATGCTAGGCACGCTCGCGCTAACCGGGCGCAATGAACGCGAATGCGAACGGTCATCACTGTTACCACTATTGGTGGTGTGCGTCACTGGCGCTGTTTTGATTTACGGCACCCTGGACATGCCACCTTTCGGGCACGCCGACAACCCGGTGCACGAACATGTAGCACCTCGTTATATTCAGGACTCGCCACAAGAAGTAGGGCTGCCAAATATGGTGACGTCTGTGCTGGCAAGTTATCGGGGCTTTGATACCTTAGGTGAAACTGTGGTGGTGTTTTCAGCTCTGATTGGGGTTCTAGCATTGCTGGGCGTGCGGCGAGAAGACAATTCCTTGACACCAGAATCCGGGTTGAAGAGTCACCTTGTATTGCATGTGGTGGCCAAATTAATCATTCCGATGATCATTTTGTTTGCCCTGTACGTTCAGTTTCATGGTGATTTTGGACCAGGTGGTGGATTTCAGGCTGGGGTAATAGCGGCGGCGGCCTTTATTCTTTATGCACTGGTATTTGGCTTGCCGAGTGCATTCTCTGTGGTTAGCCCAAAATTTCTGCAAGTAATGGCTTCATTGGGCGTGCTGCTCTACGCCAGTGTTGGACTTTACAGTATGGCTAAGGGCGGTCAGTTCCTTGACTACAACAAGTTAGCTGCGAATCCTATCGACGGTCAACATTACGGCATCATTATCATCGAACTTGGCGTCGGAATTACGGTTTTTGCCGTCATGCTCAGTATTTTTTACGCATTTAGCAGTCAGGTTGCGAGGTTGAACATCCGGTGAGCTTTATTCTCGATTACTACAATTACTGGGTCGTCGTGTTTTTGATGATGACCGGGTTTTACATCGTTATTTCTGCCAACAACCTAGTTAAACGTATTGTTGGTTTGAACATCTTTCAAACGTCGGTATTCATGCTCTATATCTCTATGGGGAAGGTCAACGGTGGTACTGCCCCGATTTTGGTTGAAGGTGTGGATGTGTATTCCAACCCGTTGCCGCATGTATTGATTCTCACAGCGATTGTGGTCGGTGTAGCGACAACGGCAGTGGGCTTGTCTCTGATCGTGCGTATCAAACGCGCCTACGGCACAGTTGAAGAACATGAATTTGAAACTCAGGGTGACGTCATCTAATGTTTGAACAACACTTGGCTGCTCTGCCGATTATCCTGCCACTAATCGCAGCCCCCATTGTACTCATCCTCGGACGATCCACATTTGCTTGGGCTTTTGCGACCCTAGTCAGTGCGGCGGCCTGTTATTTTTCCTGGCAATTACTTTGGGTTGCCTTCGATAGCAATGTGATCAGCTATGCGGTCGGTGGTTGGCCGCCACCGTGGGGGATTGAACTGCGAGTCGATACAACCAATGCGTTCGTACTACTGGCGGTCACGGCTCTTTCAACACTCGTTCTGTTGTATGCAAAAGACAGCATCGAGAACGAAGTGGCGCCCTCTAAGCATGCTTTGTTCTACACAGCACACCTGCTGTGTCTCGCTGGATTATCAGGCATCTTACTGACCGGTGATGCGTTCAATCTGTTCGTCTTCTTAGAGGTGTCATCGTTGGCGACATACACCTTGGTCAGTCTGGCCTCGGATCGCCGTTGTTTGGTGGCGGCATTCCGGTATTTGATGATGGGTACAATCGGCGCCACCTTCATTTTGATCGGCGTCGGTATGCTGTATATGAAAACGGGCACGCTGAATATGCTCGATCTAGCCAGCCGCATTGATCTCTACGACAGTAGTCGCACGATCAATTCTGGCTTGGCGTTCATCATGGTCGGTGTGAGTATAAAGCTTGCCTTGTTCCCATTACACATGTGGTTACCACCGGCTTACACGCATGCACCTTCAGCCGTTTCTGCATTCCTGGCAGGTACCGCGACCAAGGTAGCGGTGTATGTAATGATACGCTTCATCTTTACTGTGTTCGGCGTAAATCATGTGTTTGAGGAAATGGGGATGGATCTTATCCTCATGGCGCTAGCGATAGTCGCGATCTTCAAATGTTCCTACATGGCCACCGTGCAAAGTAATGTTAAGACCGTGCTCGCATACAGTAGTGTGGCGCAGATCGGCTACATGATTTTAGGCTTGAGCCTGGTTAGCGCAGCTGGCTTGATGTCCGGTTTAATTCATATTTTCAACCACGCCTTGATGAAGGGCGCGCTGTTTATGGCCGTTGGCGCGGTGTTTTACCGAGTTGGTTCGGTTGATATTAGTGCGTTTCGAGGGCTTGGCAAACAAATGCCGCTGACCATGGCCGCATTTACCATTGCCGGCCTGAGTATTATTGGTGTGCCGTTGACAGTTGGGTTTGTAAGCAAATGGTATCTGGTCACGGCTGCACTTGAGCAGAGTCACTGGGCAATCGCAGCATTGGTATTGGCTGGTTCCTTGCTGGCTGTTATTTACATTGGGCGGGTTCTCGAAGCTGCTTACCTACAGTCAGCGTCGCCGGATTCGGAGCCGGTCCGAGAAGCGCCATGGCTTATGCTGTTGCCAATGTGGTTGTTGGTGCTTGCTAATCTCTATTTTGGCATTGATACGAGTTTGACCACTGACGCAGCAAGCAGTGCCGCAGAGTGGTTGTTTCAAACCACGGAGAGCGCTGCTCAAGGGAGCGCACAATGAATCTCTGGCAATCTATTGAACCGTCCAGTTTGATCGCCTTATCCATTCTGGTTCCATTTGTTGGTGCGTTGCTGGTAGTTGCTACCGGTCGATGGCCAAATCTGCGTGAGACCGTCACACTTGTGACGGCCGTGGTGTTGTTTACCATCGTGTTATCGATCACGGACTATACGTTTCGCGGTATTGAACTGAGTCAGAATGTCATTGAGTTGTTTCCTGGGCTGGCACTCAGTTTTACGGTGGAGCCGCTCGGCGTGCTGTTTGCATTGGTGGCCAGTTTCCTCTGGATTATTACCAGCATTTACGCCATTGGCTATA
>JAUHZM010000291.1 GCA_030426005.1 Gammaproteobacteria bacterium | reverse complement strand
AATTCGAACTTTATCTGTGCCACGTGTGAGGCGACCACCGATGCATGCCACCAAAGAAGCCTCGGTCTGTATTTCGGCAGTCTGGTGACGCCCCAGGACCACCATCGCATCGCCCGCGTTCAGTTCTATGTCATCGCGCAGCCGAACATGATCGACATTAATCGTGGTGCAACCGGTAATGAACCACAGCGCAATAATGGTGGTACCAAGTTTGAAAACTGACGCGAATGGCATAGGGTCTCCTCCAATTAGTTTGCGGGTTGCGCGCTCGACTCCGAGTCACTGGCGACGTCCCGAACTTGCACCTGATCTACACCCGTTAACGCGCGGATCTTCGATTGACGTCCAAAGCCGATTGCCAGCTGTGCACCGACATCACGCAATGCAATATTCGCTGCCGCATTAAACCCGGAACTGGCCGAACCCAATAATGCGGTTGGGGTCTTTCCGTAGCCTTTGATAATCCAGTCGGCGATTTTATTTTCATTCGCATCCACCAAGCGAATTCGGTATTTGATCCAGATCTCGTATTGATTAAGTTTGGTTTCTTTCGGCGCGGTGTATTGCAGATCCAGAATTTCTGGCTCAATCACCAGGTGACGATTCGGTTCGTCTATCGGTACCAGCGTGACCAAGCTGCCGAATATACGATCAAACATGGTGATTTGCGCATCGGTGAAATCCAGCTTCTTTAAGGTCCGCTTTTTCTCTTCCTCACTGTACACATAATTACGAAATTCATCGGTATAGCGAATGGCACCATTGATCGGCAAGCGCTCAACCAAGGGGCTTGGAATATCACTTTTGACCACCACCGACGTGCTACAGCCACTCAATGCGAAGAGCATGAGTAGCGTCGAAATCGAATGCCATTGTCGCAGCTGGAGAAACTTACCTAACATCATTCAGACCTATAAACGTACCGTTATTATGTTCGGCTAACTGTCGCATTAGATTAGCATACCGAGTTGCCGAGCTATTGACACCCGTAGCGGTGCCGACCAGAACCGGAAAGCCAACGCTGTGAATGCGTACCCGCGTTTCGCCTTGCTTATTGCGTTGATTAAGCTCCTCAACGATTTTGACCACGCGCTGCACTGACCGCCCCTGATAGTCATCGCCCATCACGTACAGACTGATTTTTTTGTCTTTATCGTAGTGTTGTTTGATTGCCGTGGTAATACCTCCGACCGGCGTCGAGGCACTGAACGCCGACCAGTTCACCAATTTGCGGATGATGTCGCGCCGGCGCGTTGGTGAATCCTCCATAAAACGGCCGCGATACTGAGGGAACATATAAATACCCTCATTGTTCATGATTTGAATCCCCTTGACCTTCGGGTAAATGGCCAAGGTATTCTGCACTTCACGCACCAACTTGGGCCAAGCACTGGTCGTCATACTGCCGGAGCTGTCGATAATAAAAATAATGTATTCCGAATCAACCGGCACACCAGCCACGTACTCATTGACCCGTTTGCGACCTCGCAATAAGCGCTGCATCTCACGCGTCAGAGACTGCAGGGCAATCTGCAAGTCTTCGGCTTGTGTCGCCGTGTCGGCACCGCCGTCTTCGATGCTGGCACGCATGGCCACCAACTGCTCCAATTCGCCTCGTAAAATTGCGACGCGACGCTGGTCTTTACCCAATTGCTCGTGTTTAGCGTTCAACTCAGTTTCCAGATACTTCACCTGACCGCGAATCTCAAAGAGACGTTCCTGCAACGCACGCACCTGGCCCTTGTCCTGAATTAAGGACTCTTCGAGGACCACCGGTTGACTGGGTTTCACAATCACCAGCAGTAACACAATGGCGCCAAAACCACAGCAGATAATGTCCAGAAACGAAATACTGGCGTCTTCACTGGTGCGTCTGCGTCGTCGACTCATGGCCAATCCCTCGCTGGTGTAACAAATGAACCGCGACTGCGAATTGCTAAACGCCAAAAAGCCGCGGCAGCGTAGGGGTCGCCCTCCATCGGCAATAAGAACGTGTTGACTGAGACTTCTTTGAGCAACCCAACCGCATCATTGAATACACGCAGCCGGTCACGACCTGAAATACTACCGGACGTCGGCGCATCGCCACCTTGTGTTGGCAATCCATCGGTGATCAAAAAGATATTGTCGGGCCTTGGGCGCATGGCCATCGCGGCTTCAAACACCTTGTGCAAATTGGTGCCCTTCTCTGGGACCACCGTTGACATACCTTGAACTGCCGACGCCACCGAAGCGCGATCAGCCACCTGATACCAAGCGTCGACCTGATCACCGAAGACGGGCTTCACGTCTTCATTGAAGGTCAGCACCTGAAAATCACTCGTCATCGGCAGGTTTGCCACAATCCATTGCGTGATCGCTAAAGTACGATTCCATTTGGGCGCTTCCAGTTTAAAGTCGTCGCGCATATTGCGGCGGCGCAAAACGTTCACGATGCTTTCATCCAACATACTCGCCGAGGCATCGACTAAAATCAGCACGTTCTCCCCACCGAGCCTGACACCGGTTAAGTATTGCCGCTCACCATCGCCAGTGAATTCATAGGCCTTGTTGCCGGCCGGAATCTCGGCCTCCAAGGCACGCTTTTGTCGCTCCAACCGTGCGATCTTGGCTTTGAGTCCGGGCACATCATTTTCAGACTCGGGTTGAATTTCTTCGATTTCGGCCTGCAATTTGTCGATGTCTTCCTGAATACGACGCGCCAAACCTTGCGCCACCACCAGCTCGTCACTGGTATCACTGATGGTGTTGCGAATTCGAACCAGATCTTTCTCACCAGCCAGAATCTCTTCCTCTAACAGACTGATCTCTGACATCACCTGCGGATCCTGATCCGTCACTGGCGCGTCGGTAACATGCTTGAGCAAGAGAAAAATCAGTACCGCAGCGCCCAAACCACAGGACATGATGTCCAAAAAGGACAAACTAAACGTCGAGGTGTTACGGATTTTCTTGCGCGCCATACTGTGCCTCTCGTCTACTCCATCACGCGAATCGCCGTTAACACACCATCCGCCAGATTCGAACCAAGTCGATCATTCGGCAACAACTCCTTGCGCGACTCGTCGTTGAGAATGGTCAATGAGCCTTTGCTTATGAGCTGCTGCACATTCGGTTCACCAGCACGTACAATCAGCGTATTCGATTTAGCCGCAACGTGTGCACGGTGCAGCGGGATTGCACAGCCAGCCGATAGGATATGTGTCACATTAGTCTCGTCATCCGGCGCGTCACTCGGTACGGCATCGACGGCTGCACTGCTCTTCTCAGTGCTTGCGGCAGCAACACGACAGGGCAGTTCCGCCAGATAACTCGGTTCGTCGTCGGAGGTCAGCGCCAAAAGTGCGCGAGGAATCGACGGTAACTTTTTAACGACGCGTAAACCTGAGTCCAGCAGTTCAGCGGGCACAGCGCGATCAAACAAGCCATTTAAATCAACGAATACCGACACCGAATCCGATGGGTTCGCCACACTCAAAACGCGTTGTATGAACGGTGTCAGAAGCGCATTCCACTCCGCTGCTTCGATACTGGTGGCATGCAATTGCCCTTGATGATCCAATGCGACATTGGCTTTACCGGCACCGCTGATCTGTTTGGCGATTTCCGGCAACTGATCAAATAACTGCTGCTCTGTTTGAGCATTGTGCAAAGGGTCAAAACGATCACTCTGAATAAAACGCGCCTGCAAGCCTTTAAGCAGCGCCTCCTGAATCAAGTGCATGCCCACATCAGAAACCACGTCCACCGACACCAGGACCAAATTCTCGCCCTCGATCTGCAGAGCGAAGACGTCCATGCAGTCGAAATGCGAGGCGTATC
>JAUHZM010000290.1 GCA_030426005.1 Gammaproteobacteria bacterium | reverse complement strand
GATTGCTGACGCATTTGCGAGTGTTTATCCATAAATAACTCGCAACCATAAAGCGCAGCCTTAGCTACCTGGTGGTGACGGGGTCGCAAGCGTGGGAACGTTGGTATTACAGTTATTACTCGAGTCGGCGAAGATCATTGTATTGTCTTGATATGCCGAGCCATTAGCGAATGTATCATCGTAACGACAATCAACGTCTACCCCGTTGTAAATATTGTCGCGCGCAAAAATATTCGTACCACCTAGGCGAATCTGTGCACCATCTGACACCGGGTCATCGAAAAACTGGTTCCGGTACATCCCGGAATACTGATGACCACTACGGAACTCAACAAACGATGCGGACTCATGCTGCGGCAACTGGTTCGCCTCATTAAAGCGACTGTCTAGCACCATATTGTATCGATTACTCCAGCGTGCCGTGGCAACCACATTACGCAACTGCGCGCCGCTAGCAAAATCTTCTGGGTTCGCGGTCAAGCTGCTTTGGACATTCGTCTCTAACAGCCGCAGTGTAATGCGCGATTTTCGGCCATTGCCACCTATGTGTTCTCCACGAAACCATACATTTGAAACGACCAACCCCCATGCCCCTTGAATTCTCAAGTTGTGCTCAAAGGCCGTTTTTAGGTCCACGCCCGCAATACCACTATTGATCAAACCGCACTCGAGGAAACAATTCATGTTCACACCGGCAAGGTTGTTGGGATGCGACTTCGCGACAGTATCGGTCACGAACACGCCATACGGATACGGAATATCCGCGCAATCTAGGTCTGCATTCAAGGTACAGGCACGACCAAAATTTCCCAGCTCAAACTCGCCGTCGTAGCTGGGGTCGCTCGACCAATCCAAATCCAGATCGTGCCAAGTAACCAGGGTCGATGCCATGCCACCGCCCGCACTGCCGAGTCGCAAGCCTGTCACGGTAATATCGTACGCCCAGCCCTGACTGATATGACCATTCGCGTCGCGGGCGAGATCCGGATAATTCACTAGATCAACATTCGAAGGCAGACCGTCACCACAATTGCTATCAACACCAACACGCACCGAAGGTAGAAATGGTCGCTGTTCGTCATCGCCGAAGGTGTCGAGCAACACATTGGATTCCTGATAGCCAATGCAGGCGCTGGCAAATGATTCTCCGCGACGAAATCGCACGCGTCGACCACTAAACGCACCGACGTTGGGAGTTTGATTCACTTGTGTTCCCTCACAACCCGCGAAATTACCGCTGGTGGACACACAGATTGTGTCCGCTGCGCCGTAATGATGCTCGGCCGCGGCGATGGTAACAGTCAGGAAATCGTCATCAAATTCACCAAGCTGATTCTGAACTCGAACACCAACTTGGTAAGTGCAAATTCCATCCTGATAACGCGACGAATCTGGCGTGCAGACGAACGTGTGGATCGCCCGTGGCGACCCTCCCACCTGATGATTTTTACTTGCGCCAGTCGTGGCATACACGCCGGAGTCCGGGTCATCAAAATCAAAGTAGTAGGCCAACCGTCCATAACGATGCTGCAAGGAAGTGTCGGCTATATCAATGGACTGATCCGCTGAAAAGTAGATGGTCTCCGGAGACACGCCATGCACACGAGTCAGTGATTGCAAGGTAGCGGTGACCGGTCCGCTTGGCTCGTTTTCATCCTCAGCTTCGAGCAACAGCAGCGTAATGGCTGGCAATGTATCATGCGCACTAGCAAGCAGTTGCGGGGGCGCGCTCATCAATGAAACGATAAGCAGTAATCGGAGTAGACCTACTAATCGTGTTCGATAATCGGGCTGGATGAGGCGAGAAGACAAAAACCTAATTTTCATTAAAAACCTCTCAGCCCGATATCGTCTGTTAAATTGGCGGTAAGCTCCCACATCACCACCAACAACGATAGCTTACCGTCTTACAATCCCCCACCACCGTATAGGTGGCTGACGCCATGTCATGCAACACAGCGTCAGCTCTTGGGCAGGTAGAAAGACTGTGAACTATTGCCAATAAACGTACACTCGCCAGCTTTGTCCCAATGGAACACAATGTAGGAATAGCTGCTAATCACACTAACCGCTGCCACCATAGCTGGCTTATCCGTTTCACAAAATGCGCCCGCTTCCACCAGGGAGCTATTGGCTTGGCAAAAAGCGTATTGGATAATTTCATCGCCGGAAAGGTAGTGGCGCACGCCGCAACCAATCATTGCTTTTTCATCACTAGCATGCCGTACGGTGAACATATCGCCGGAAGCTTGTCTGGCCTCGAGATCAATCTTCAATTCGGCAGGCTGATACGCACCGCCGGACGCGGTCAGACTGAGCGCGAGCAAACTGAGGAAAGTCCCGGTCGCGGTTAATCTCTTTTTCATTTGTCTAATCTCCAATAGTTGGTAGCTAGAAATAAACCGACACGCAGGGCTATATTCCACGGTGATTGTTTACAAACAAATCACTGCAACTCGCGCGTTGCTACTTTTAATCGGCACACAGAAGCCCTCATCTGCTTTTAATCTCGTGGCAAAGAGTTCTGTGACGGTATTACCAGTGATCAGCGTGCTTTGAAGCTCAAAAACGGCGTAAGTCGCATCATTAGATAACAGGAATCCGAGTACCTGACTGTTCGATGCAGAGTTGGTTTGGCTGATCTTTTCATTGTCTGCGCCATTCAGAGTCGCAATACCACTGAAATACAACTCTTGCTTGCCCTCCTCGTCCTGATCAGCCAGGTACGCAACCTTGTGCCCATCGTTAGATATTAAAAAGTGCAAACCAACATCGCTGGTCGGAATAAAGAATGTGCCATTGATTCGTTGTGGTGTACCTCCAGTCACAGGTACCGAATACAATTGGTAAACACTGGGCTCGCTATCCGCTCGGTAGACCACTGTTTGTCCATCTGGGCTGAGGTCAAAGAGCGGGCTAACATTTGGCTCGTTCATACCAAAAAACATCAACGTCAAGTCGTCACCAGCCATTGAATTGGAAAACAATTGGAAACGGTCATTGTTCGTGACATCGGCGGAGTACACCACACGCTGACTGTCGGCTGATATCTTGAAGTCAGTCGACACCTGACCACCGGTATTGATATTCTGCGTAACCTGCTCAGTCACGACAGGATTTAGGTCGAACGGGTACTGCGTTATATTCACCGAAAATAGCTCGTAAATACCCATCACACGCTTGGCAGCAGAAAATACGATGTGTGAGCTATCCGGACTGAATTTAAAAATATTGGAAACTTGCCCACCGGCCACCAGGTTCCCGCTTACCTTGTGTGTCGACCCGCCATTCGATGGGACAATAAATAGCTCCGGCAAACCATCAGTTTCAAGGTCACCGGTAAAAGCCACGAACTGACTATCCGGGCTAACTTGAAATGAAAACACCGATTCAAAAGTGGTACTGGTGCTATCTGGACTAAGACGACGCCAGTCTCCGCCGTCGATACTGTTACTGTACAACTCGACGGTCCCTTCGACGCGTAGATCACCGGAAAAAACCACGCGCGTTCCATCTGCCGTGATTTCGAAGTTTGCGGCTTCTCCAGTGTTTCCAGCGGTGCGCAAACTTAAAATTCGATCTGTATCCCCGGGCGCGGGGCCTGTGATGGGTACCGAGTGAATATTGCCAGTTGGATTCGTTGATATGCGCATGGCAAATACCACGAATTGTCCACTGCTGTCGATAGCGACTCGATCGGGGTTGACGTCACCAGTCGAGGGAATCGAACGATTCAGCTTAGTGACTCCCCCTCCCTGAATCGGCACCGAATAAAGCTCAAACTTCTCGTCCAGCTCCTGATCGGCAACATACACCACACGATCA
>JAUHZM010000289.1 GCA_030426005.1 Gammaproteobacteria bacterium | reverse complement strand
TTGAGGTGACAGTCCGCGAAGCCTTTCGGAACGACGACGAACCATTTCAAGCGATGTTAGCAGGAGTATCGATAGCACGACCATCACGGTTGCTACAGCAAGAATGGTTGGCGAGATCTGCTCGCGTAGGCCTGTAAACATCTGCCAAGGTAGCGTTTTGTACTCTGCCGATGACAAGAACAACACAACGACCACTTCATCAAATGAGGTGATAAAGGCAAACAGCGCTCCTGAAACCACACCTGGAATGATGAGCGGCATTTGGATGCGTCGGAATGTGGTGACCGGGTTGGCCCCCAAATTCGCGGCCGCACGTGTCAGTGACTTGTCGAAACTGACCAGCGTCGCAGTGACCGTGATAATGACAAATGGCGTGCCCAGGGCAGCGTGCGCCAACACAACCCCCCAGTAAGTACCCGACAACTCAAAACGCGAGTAGAAAAAGTACATACCCGCAGCTGAGATGATCAGCGGAACAATCATTGGTGAGATCAAAATCGCCATGATGGCGCGGCGTGCAGGCACGTGAGGCTGTGATAAGCCAATGGCTGCCAGTGTGCCAAATGCGGTGGCTAGAAGTGTAGCCACTGGTGCAATGCGGAATGAGTTGTAAACCGCTTGTTGCCAGTCAGGGTTGCTGAAGAAATCTTCATAATGCTTTAGCGAGTAGGCGTCTGGATCGAGACGCAACATGCCCGGTGTAAAGGTGAAGAAGTCGATCGCATTGAATGACAATGGGATGATCGTCAGGATCGGCGCGATCAGGTAGAAAAAGATCAATACACAAATCGCACGGAATCCGTAATACCAAGCTTTTTGGCCAAAGGTCGCGTATGGAGGCAAATTAGACATTCTCTGATTCCTTTAACCCAATTTCACATTGTCGATACCGACAATCTTGTCGTAAACCCAATACAAGCCCAGCACCAGCACCAGCAATATCGAGCCCAGTGCAGCTGCCAATCCCCAGTTCAGTGACGAGGAGATGTGGTAGGCAATTCGGTTAGAGATAAACACGCCTTTGGTGCCGCCGACGAGCTCTGGGGTGATGTAGTAGCCGATTGCCAAGATAAACACCAGAATCGATCCTGCGCCAATACCCGCAACCGTGTTGGGAAAGTAGATACGCCAGAAAGTCGTCCAGTCGGTTGCACCCATACTCTTGGAGGCGCGAACGTAACTTGGCGGGATGGTTTTCATGACCGAGAACAATGGCAAGATCATAAAGGGCAGCAGGATATGCGTCATTGCGATCACAGTACCGGTCATATTGTTAATGAGCTCGAGTCTGTTTTCATCGGCCACCACGCCAAAGTAAACCAGCAAGTCGTTGATTACGCCTTGTTGCTGAAGCAGTACTTTCCAAGCAGATGTCCGCACCAGTAGCGATGTCCAAAACGGCAGCAACACGAAAATCATCAACATATTCGACGTGCGTGTGGACACGTTGGCGAGCAGATAGGCAATGGGGTAGCCAAGCAAGACGCACATAAACGTGATGAAGATACTCATTGCAATGGTTCTGGAGAAGAGCATCAGATAAATGCGCTCATCTTCGGGCTTTTTGATGATGCCATCTGCACTGGCTTCGGCATCAACAGATGTTAGGTAATAACCAGCGGTGTATGCGCCGCTCAGTCTTTTCATGGTCAACCAAGTATCGCGCTCACCCCAAGTATCGTTCATCTCGATAAATTGCGGCTTCAGCGGCGCATCGGCATCTAGCTTTTTCAGTCCACGACCTGCTTTTCTGAAGGCCGAAGAAATACCGGGTTGGTCATAGTTAAGGCGCGTGCCGAGTTTGGTATGAATGCGCGCTTTAACGGCCGCAGTCATGTCGTTGTAAAACGCTGCATAGACTGCCTCATCTGGGAGGTCTGTCGCCTTGGAATCCCACTTGGCCAGTTCAACTACTGTGGTGGGCAGCGTTTGTGGCACGATTTCGTTGTCCACTGATCTTGCGAGCATGTCCACGATGGGCAGCACGAATGACAGCATGATGAAAATAAGTAGTGGCGCAATCAGCAAGAGGGCGCGCATTTTTTCACGTCTTAAGGCCGCTCTAAGGCTTTGCTTTAGCGATTTGCCGTCGTGGGTAGTGAGTTCGGTGGTTGTTGCAGAGTTGGACATAGGTCGCTCAATTGGTTTTGTAAGAAGCGGTAGGCAGAGCGCCTACCGCGTTTTTCAGCGAACGAGCTGGATTACTTGGCGAGCCAAGCTTGGAATTTCGCGTCGATATCGTCGCGGTTATCCGCCCAGAACTCGTAGTTGTACAAGAATGTGTTCTTGGCATTTTCTGGGTCAGTTGGCATGTGTGGACCCATATCGATGCCCAACGTTTCGTGCTTGCCAACCATTGGTGCAGAAGACAGACGTGCTGGACCGTAAGAGATGTATTTCGCTTGGTCAGCCAGACGTTGTGTATCTGTTGCAAAGTTGAGGTAGTGCATGACGCGGTCTTTACGCTCTGCGCTCAAACCAGCTGGAACGATCCAACCGTCAAGGTCAAATACCTGCGCATCCCACAACATTGAGATTGGCTGGTCTTGCTCTTCGATGGCAGAGAACCAACGACCGTTGTAAGAAGAACCGATTACGGCTTCGCCGTCAGCAAGAAGCTGTGGAGGCTCAGCGGCTGCTGACCACCAAATGGTGTCTGCTTTGATGGTGTCGAGCTTAGCAAGTGCTTGGTCTACGCCTTCTGGAGTGCCCAGTACGTCATAGATTTCTGCCTTCGGTACGCCGTCGCAAAGGAGAGCCCATTCCATGTTGTTGATCGGACGCTTCTCGAGAGTACGCTTACCTGGGTAAGCCTCTTGATCGAACAATGCACAAGCTGAGTCAGGTGTAGCGCCGCCCCAAGCTTCAACATCGTTGCGGTACGCAAGTGTGGTTGAGTAAACGATCTGAGGGATGAAGCACTCAGAGACGATTAGGTCGCCGAAGTCTTCTGATGCTGGTGTGCCATCTGGCGCAGCAGCAAGTGCGCTGTCGTGATCGATGACTTCTGCAAGACCTTCATCACACAGACGCATTGCGTCAGCAGCAACCACGTCAACCAGATCCCAAGTGACGTTGTTCGCTTCGTTCATCGCGCGCAGTTTGGCGACGGCTTCTGCTGAAGATTCGTCGTTAACAACCGTGATACCGGTCATTTCTTGGTATGGCAAGTGATAGGCATTGTTTTGTGATGCTGAGTATGCACCACCCCATGAGACAATTGTCATGCTGTCTGCACAGTTTTCACAGCCGTGGTTATCTGCCGCTGCAGTACCTGCGATCGATGCGATCATTGCAGCTAGCAAAGGGTTGGCATATTTAAATTTCATCCATATCTCCTAGTAGTAAAAAGCTATCCAAGATAGCCATAGCATTACGCAACTGGGTCGAGTGCCTTGCAGTCACCTGCAAGCCAACCCACCTGAACTGACGAACCAACCTCAATAGTAGGTCTGTCAGCACGGTTACGAACTTTGACGATAAATTCGTCTTCACCTGCGAGGCTTACCACCACGCGCAAGTGATCTCCAAGATAGAGTACCTCTCGAATGGTCGCATTGACCATATTGTCGAGTGGTTGTGGCGGCGCGAGTTCACAGCGCTCTGGTCGCAGTGAAATGGTGGTCTTGGCACCTTCACCTTCGACATTGGTGGCTTCCGCTTTTAGTACTGTGCCATCGGCGAGTGTCACATCGCAGAAACCGTCTTTGATATTTGACGCAACACCGCTGAGTTTGTTGTTTTCACCGATAAACTGCGCGACGAAAGAGTTCTGCGGACGCTCATACAGCTCGTCTGGTGGCGACAATTGCTGGATCACGCCGTCGTTAAATA
>JAUHZM010000024.1 GCA_030426005.1 Gammaproteobacteria bacterium | reverse complement strand
GATATTCGCCCCCAAAGCTGCGACTTCGCTAACGCTGTCGCGGCGATCAAAGCGCGCGCAACACCGCCAAGTTTCCCTCAACGGCAGTTTCCCATTACTCAGTTCGGTGCCACCGATGATGCAAACAAGCTCAACACCGAGGCAATCAATAACGCGATCGCCGCATGCCATCATGCCGGCGGCGGACGCGTTGTGGTCCCAGCGGGCATTTATCGAACCGGTGCAATCCGTTTGTTAAGCAATGTCGAACTGCACCTGACTTCGAACTCAGAATTGCGCTTTTCACAGGACACCAAAGATTACTCACCACTAATTCAAACCTGGTTTGAGGGCGTGGAGCTAATCAATTACCAACCACACATTCATGCGTCAAACGCACACAACGTCGCCATCACTGGGCAAGGTCTTTTAAATGGCGGCGCCACATTTGACGGCTGGTGGTCCTGGCGCGGCCCACGCAGCTGGAAAGGCGTAATCTCGGGCACCTCAACTGGCTGGCAACCCGGTATGCCGTATCAAAAAGCAAGCCGGAACAAGTTAATGAAAATGGCGGCCGATAATATACCCGTAGCGGAACGGCGATTTGGTGACGGCCATTACCTGCGCACCTCGATGATCGAGTTCAACCGCTGCCAAAATGTGTACATCGAAGGCGTAACGATCAAGGATGCACCATTCTGGTCAGTTCACCCGGTATTGTGCCGCAACGTCACCGCCCGAAACGTCACAATTGATAACCCGGTTGGTGCCAATGCCGACGGCATTGATCCAGAATGCTGTGAAGACGTGTGGATCGACCAATGCCGCTTTAACAACGGAGACGACTGTATTTCCGTCAAATCCGGTCGCAACCATGACGGGCGACGCATCAACAAATCAAGCCGAAACATCCTGATCACTGACTGCCACTTTGAATCCGAGCGCTCGGCCATCTCCTGCGGCAGCGAAAGCTCCGGTGGCATCGAAAACGTTTACGTGAGCAATGCGAGTGCAGCGAAAGTTTTCCGTTTTTTCCGCATCAAAACTAATGACCAACGCGGTGGTTTCACGCACAACATCCACTTGCATCAAGTAAAGGTGGATCACGCTTTGGAAAATCTCATCGAAATACAGGCCAATTTCGGTGAGCCAATGAAAGACGATCCATTAGAACTCGCAGCAAAGCAAAAATATGTTCCAAGCATTCGCGATATCCATATCCAAGAGTTACAGTGCAACAAGGCGTTTAGAGCATTCAATATTATTGGCACTGCAGACACACCGATACACGGGATCATACTGGACTCAGTGCAGATTGTGTCTTCTCAAGATGCCAATATTGTCCAGTGGGCACCAGCCGCATCTGTAAAAAACAGTACGCTCAACAAGACACCCTTAACCCTCTAATAAAAAAAAGCCGACCGGCGAAAATCACCGGTCGGCATCAAACACCAAGCTTTGAGAATACTTAATTTAGAAGTTTGCGCGTACGCCTACGAAGTATTGGCGACCAGTGCTATTGATTTCACGCACCAGATTTTGTGAGCCATTACCTGTGGTATACAAACGCTCTTCCTCATCAGTCAGGTTGATTATCTCAAGAGTAAACGTGAGGTTGTCATTCAAATTGTAGAACGCGCTCAGGTCAGCGTGTGTCGGACCCGTCGTATTCTCTGAAAAGTTACCATTACTACCGATATTACGAGTTACGTAATCATCACGATTGTTAAGCGAAATGCGTGCACCCCAACGATCAACTTCATAGAATATCGTGAAGTTGTAGGAATCTTCAGACAAACCAGTGAGCGGTGCAGTTGTATTCACGCCATCACGCACGACCACTGTCTCAGCTTCGACATGCGAGTAGTTCGCGATAATACCGAGATTCGACAGTAAACCAGGCAAAGAACTAAACGACTGCTGGTAGGCGATTTCAAAACCATCCAATTCAGTACCTTCGGTGTTCGCCGAAGTGCTGTAAGTCCAGATCAGGCTTGGATCCAACAACTCAGGCTGTGACGCATAAATATTGGCGACGATGGCACGATCTTCAGCGCGTAGCGGCTCAAATGTTGTTGGCGACGAAATAAAGCTGTCGATGTCTTTGCGGAAGTAACTGAATGCCAGTACGGCGTCTTCGTCAAAGTACCATTCTGCTGCCAGATTAATGTCATCAGACAACAATGGATTCAACTGCGAGTTACCGCCAGAAACCGTGAAGTTCACATCAGTGATGTCTTTCGAAGGTGCGAGACTTGATAAGCCTGGACGTGTCATAGTGCGAGCCAGCCCCAGACGCAACAACAAGTTATCAGTTAGGTCATAAGCCAAGTTCAATGACGGTAAAAATTCGCTGTAGTCATTGGTTTCGACATTTCGCTCACCTGACGCCAGGAAGCCTTGTGCAGTCACGTCAGTAGTAACATAGCGACCACCAATATTGAATCGCAGGCCGCGACCAGCCAACTCAGTATCAAGATCGTAATCCACATAGAAACCAGTAGTCTCTTCTTGCACAACCCAAGTCTGCGAACCTGGACCACGTGACACACCGTATGGGCCTAAACCGAAGGCTGGAATGGCTTTATCAAAATCCAAAACCAGGAAGTTCAACTCAGTGGCATTACCGTATCCACCCAAGTCAGTAAATGTAAATACGCGGCTCAGATCTGCCAAGTTACGGGGATCATTTGATTCACGATCACCTTGCACGCTAGCCACTTCGCGATCGTTATAGATTGCACCAATTTTGACCGAGCTCGCATCACTCAACTGCCAGTCCAAATCCAAACGCGCCGTATCGTTTTGACGGTCCACGATAAATTGACGTAATCGTTCACCATCAATAATTTCAAAGTTATTAACACTGGTGACATCAATATCGTAGTCAATCGCGGCAACATCCTGATTGCCAGTAAAATCGTAACTAAAGTTAGCACCTGTAGGTGTCTGAATATTTACTCGAAATTGATCGTTTTGATAGTCCGACGATGCGGTTCCAACCATACCTGACAAGGACATGTTATCGTTCAACTGATAATCAAAATCGATGGTGTACTGATCAAAATCAGTTACGTCCAAGGACTGACGACTCTCGGTTCGTAGGCCCACGCCATCGAAGTTGCCGGCCAATGCAATTTGCCCGGTCGAATCCAGAACGACCGAGTTTGGTGTAATCGCGGGATAGCCGTAGTCACCACTACGACGGAACTGTGCGAACGAGTTGTAGCTATTGGTAGTTGAGTCAAATTCAGAGTGAACCCAATTGATGCCGATATCCAGATCATCATTGGGGCGAAATTGCAGCCCAGCACTCAAACCAAGTCGGTCTTGCTCATGGCGAAAACTATCCTGACGCGGCAAACGCGGAAACCAAACTTCACGCAAGTCCACACCATTCAGCACCGTGTTGGCGGCAAAATCACGATCTGGCTGCGCCCAACGAACCGTACCAAAGCCATCTTGGAAAGAAGTTCGCTCAGTGTAAGCAGCGGACACCATATACCCAAACGTTTGATCTTCGTTTGTGCCACTGATGGTCGCGGTCAACCGTGGATCGACCTCTTCCGAGAGATCACTGTACCCCAATTGCGCAGACACTGATGAGTTGAAGCCGGCTCGATCAAGCGGCTTCAACGTGTACAAATCCACACTACCCGCGATCCCACCTTCTTCTAGAGAAGCGCGTGCAGCTTTGTTGACATCAATACGATTAAATAGCTCTGCTGAGAACACGTTGAAGTCAAAACCACGGCCGCGATTAACACCGCCCGAGCTGTCAAGACCACCGGTTGATGCTGGCACTTCCATGCCGTTCAAGGTCACGTGTGTAAAACCCGCACCAAGGCCACGCAGTGACACCTGACGACCTTCACCACCTTGGCGCACAATCGCCACACCGGGGACACGCTGAATCGCTTCAGCAAGGTTCAAGTCTGGCATTTTGCCGATGTCTTCGCTCACGATACTCTCGCGTGCGTTTACCGCGTTTCGCTTCAATTCAGTAGCGCGTTGCAGACTTGCTCGGAAACCGGTGACGACCACTTCTTCAAGTGTCTCGACCTCGGGACTGGATGAATCTTGAGCCAAAACAGGCGCACTCCCCAACAGCAGGCCACTTCCTGCCATGAGTGCAATCGCACGCGAGATGGAATTTAGGCGATATCGCATTATTTTCTCCTCTGGAAATTATTATGGTAATTCTTTGGCGTTGTGCGGGCGGATTTTTCCGCTCTTATTCGTTCGTAACGCGCCCCTCTCGGCCGCGTCCACGCACATAATTCACAAATTCTAACAAAATTGCAACCAAATAATGCCATCGGTGGCAATATTTCGTCAAATATTTGGACTCAAGCCTAAAATGCCTAGCGCTTTCAACACATATTGAAGTTAAATCAAGGCCTTTACGCAGTCGAACCGCACATTATAGCGACGCAATCAACATCTGAAGCGCACCCATAGCCATCGCAGGAAGTAAAGAAAAACTTGCCTATACTCGGTATTTATGCGACATAATGTGCCAACGGTAGCAAATTCAGCCACTGTGCCGAGTTTCATTTTCCGCACCAGGGATGCCAGCGCGGAAGCGCAGCCAAAGACAACAATAAGCAAACCTGGAGTCTGAGCTAGTACGCCTAGAAACAACGCCAAATCTGGAGGCACTGCGTACAAAATGCCCACCACGCTTATCGTCGTGCTATGGCAATCTGAAAGCCTGTGTTCTAATAAGCGGATTCACTGATCACAGCCACAGCTCACGGGCTGCGACCAGAACCCAGTACAAGTAAAACAATATGAACGAGTCAAACGATCAACGCGCAACCATTAACGACGTAGCACGACTATCCGGCGTTTCAAAACGCACCGTGTCCAGGGTTATCAACAACTCCCCGAAGGTCGGCAAGGCAACACGGATTAAGGTGCAAAAGATTATTGACGACCTAAATTATAGCCCCAACGCACAAGCACGAGGATTGGCGGCACGACGCTCTTATCTACTGGGCATGATTTATGACAACCCTGATGCGCTTTATATCAACGATGTACAGCGTGGCGTGCTCAGCATTTGTCGTAAGTTCGGTTATGAATTAGTGGTACACCCGTGCGACATGCAATCCGAAACACTCATTCACGAAGCGGTTAGCTTCGTGAATAGATCAAAACTGGATGGTGTCATCATCTTACCGCCGATATCAGAAAACAATGACCTCGCCGGGGCACTGGGTAATGCAAACGTGAATTACGTTCGCTTGGCATCAATCGCTCTGGATACAGCGCGGCACGTGGTTATTTCCAACGAGCGATCAGCAGCAGCGGCTATGGCAGAACATCTGGTCAAACTCGGCCATCGCCGAATCGGCTATATCTCCGGCCCACCACGCATGCGATCAACGCGAGAACGTCTGGAGGGGTTTTGCGACGCACTCGAAAAGCATGGCTGCAAACCAGACGACGACATGATCGCGCTGGGTGCATACACATTCGAATCCGGCATTGAATGCACGCGCAAATTGTTGGCTAACGCGAATCCTCCGACGGTGATCTTTGCCAGTAATGATGAAATGGCAGTCGGCGCAATAAACGCAGCTCAGGACATGGGCCTCAAAGTTCCGCAAGATCTGTCCGTGGCCGGTTTTGACGATAGCATTCTGGCATCGCGCATCATGCCGCCGCTCACCACGATTCGTCGCCCAGTACAAGAAATGGCGCGTCACGCAGCCACCAAATTGATCGCCAGCATTGACGGTCGCGACGATGAAGCCGATGTATCGATTATTTTAGTTCCCGAGCTCGTTAAACGCGCGTCTACTCGCCCCCTGTAAGCGTCTGCAACGCGGCATAATCGATAAGCCAGCAAAGCCTTAGCAGCCTACCACCGAACTGCACGATTCGTGCATCACAGTTTTACCTCTGCAAAAAGCGAGACCCATAATACTTTGCGAAGAAATATTGCCACCGGTAGCAAAAGCGACTATTCTTGCACTCGAGCATAATAAGAACCACACAAACCTCAACGAAGAGCCGTTAGAAACCATGGTCTATACTTCGAGAAGAACACTACTAAAGGGGATCGCAGTCACATCGTTGGCGCCGAGTTTACTGACCGCTTGTCAGCGGCCGGAGTCCGCGCGCCTGCCCGATGCATGGCAAATGGCCCAACAAATTCGCCAACGCATTCAAGCGCCAACCATTCCAAAACAAGAGTTTGACGTACGTCAGTTTGGCGCGGTCGGCGATGGTCAACACGACAGCAGCGAGGCTATCCGTGACGCCATTCAGGCCGCTAGCACGGCTGGCGGTGGTCGCGTATTGATCCCGGAAGGAATATTCATTACCGGTCCGATTCACCTAGAAGACAACATTGAACTGCACATCTCAGATCAGGCCACACTAAAATTTGTGACCGACCCCGATCGTTATTTGCCAGCGGTTCCGACGCGCTGGGAAGGTGTCGAGCTAATGGGACTGTCGCCACTCATTTATGCGCATGGCAAGCAAAATATTGCCGTGACCGGCGGCGGCGTTTTAGATGGCAGCGCTGATGAGAAAACTTGGTGGCCCTGGAAGTGGGCAGAAACCGAAGACAATCCCCACACCCAACATCCAGCCCGAGCGGCCCTGTTTACAGACGCTGAAAACGGCGTCCCGGTCGCTGACCGACTGTACGCAAAAGAGGCGTATTTACGCCCACCATTTATTCAGTTCTATGCCTGTGACCGCATCTTGATTGAAGACGTGACCATTAAAGAGTCGCCGTTCTGGCTGATCAATCCGGTGTTATCAAGCAACATTACCGTGCGTGGCGTCACCTGCCATAGCTACGGCCCCAACAATGATGGGTGCAACCCTGAAAGCTGCACCGATGTGCTTATTGAAAATTGCTTGTTTGATACCGGTGATGATTGTATCGCTATCAAATCAGGCCGCAATGCAGACGGCCGACGCATCAACACGCCGTCTAAAAATATTGTGGTGGCTAACTGCAATATGAAGGCTGGCCATGGTGGTGTTGTGATGGGCAGCGAACTGTCCGGCGGCATTGAGAACGTGTTTGTCGAAAACTGCCAGATGAGTAGCCCGGAACTTTGGAGCAGTATTCGAATTAAAACCAATGCCATGCGCGGCGGTTTCGTGCGCAATATCAATGTCCGCAATATCGACATTGGCACTGTGCGTGACATGTTGTTGATTAATTTTTACTACGAAGAAGGTCTGGACGGCGACTATGTTCCCGATGTGCGTAACGTGCAAATTCAAGACGTGCATTGCGCCAACGCGCAACGCATTTTAAATGTGCGCGGATTCGACCATGCAAAGATCAATGATCTAGCATTAGAAAATGTGACCATTGACCATGCTGCAAAACCATCCATCGTAGAGAACGTGGGCAGTGTCAGCCTGAAAAACATGAAGGTAGATGGCAGAACAATCCAACAACTCTCTGACCTCGACACGGAGCCAGCAGCATGAGTGCACTGCAGGTCCATGCCAACGACAATGTCGGGGTCGCCCTCACTGATCTGGAGGCGGCTACCGAGATCCTTGGTGTGACGCTTCAACAAGCCATCCCCAAAGGGCATAAGTTTGCCTTGCGTGCAATCGCGTCGGGTGATGCGGTTACAAAATACGGGCACCCGATTGGCGTGACCACACAAGCGATCGCACCCGGCGACCATGTGCACAGTCACAATTTGGTGACCGGGCTGCGCAGCGGTGATGAATACCACTACGCACCGCTCCCAGCCCCCGAATTGGCACGCGACGTCAACAACACATTCGAAGGCTATTTGCGCGCCAACGGGCAGGCTGGCACTCGCAACGAAATTTGGGTGCTCAACACCGTCGGCTGTGTCAATGCGACTGCTGCACGTGTTGCTCGCGCCTGTCAGGCAAACGGCAGCGTTGAGGGCATTCACGCTTTTTCTCACCCATTCGGTTGCAGTCAATTAGGCGACGACCTCGATTACACACGAAAAATCATCAGCGCATTAGCCGCGCACCCGAATGCCGGTGGCGTGGTAATCATTGGGCTAGGTTGTGAGAACAATCAACTGAGTCGACTACTCGAAGACATCGACCCGATCTTTCATGAGCGTATACGCTCTTTCACTGCACAGCAGGTCGAGGATGAAGAAGCCAGTGGCATGAAGTCGATCCACGAGCTGATGGAAATCATGGCGCAGGACAAACGCACTATCCTACCCGCCTCCAAGCTTGCATTAGGGATGAAGTGCGGCGGCTCGGATGCGTTTTCGGGACTCACAGCCAACCCTCTGGTGGGCTTAATGACAGATCGGGTTACAGCATTAGATGGACGGGCCATCTTAACCGAGGTGCCGGAAATGTTTGGCGCGGAGCAGTTACTTATGAACCGCGCTGAAAACGCCGAGGTCTATGCGCAAACGGTGGCGTTAATTAATCAGTTCAAAGAATACTTCACCGCGCACCATCAACCCGTCTCCGAAAACCCCTCGCCGGGCAATATCGCCGGCGGCATCACCACTCTCGAAGAAAAATCATTGGGGGCCATTCAAAAAGGCGGCTCAGCCGTGGTTCGCGATGTTATCGACTACGGTGAACGTGCGACCCAATCCGGGCTCACTCTATTGCAAGCACCCGGCAACGACGCGGTGTCGTCCACGGCGTTAACCGCCGCTGGCGCAAACCTAATCCTGTTCACAACTGGGCGCGGGACGCCACTGGGATTCCCCGTGCCCACCATCAAGATTGCATCCAACAGCGGTCTGGCTGAGCGTAAACCACGCTGGATTGACTTTAACGCTGGCGCCATCCTCGACGGCACGCCGTTACCTGACGTCGCCGACCAACTCTGGCAAACCATACTTGACATTGCCTCCGGCAAACCGTCATGCAATGAACAAAACGACTACCGTGAAATCGCGATCTGGAAGACCGGTGTCACTCTATAAATCTGTAAAAGCATAAGTACTGACAATGACAACGACTAAGCACAGCTTGCTGGACCCCAACCGCCTATTTCCGGCGGACTCCGCGTCGCGCGAGATCGCAATCCAGCTTTACAATACCATCAAGGACCTCCCAATCATCAGCCCTCATGGTCACACCGACCCAAGCTGGTTTGCTGAGAATGAATGCTTCAAAGATGCCACCAACTTTTTATTGGTTCCAGATCATTATTTGTTCCGCATGTTGTATTCACAAGGAATCTCCATGTCGAGCCTCGGGGTACCGCGTATTGACGGCGGTGAAGTTGAAACCGATATGCGTAAGATATGGCACTGCTTAGCGGCGAATTATCATCTCTTTAGAGGTACGCCATCGGCCATGTGGATGGACCACGTTTTCTACGAGGTATTTGGCTTAACTGAGCTATTCTCACCGGCCACCGCAGACCTGTTTTATGATCATATTTCTGCGCAACTACAAACTGACGCTTACCGACCCCGCGCCTTACTGGATCGCTTCAACATTGAGTTGATCGCGACCACTGAGGGCGCTATTGACGAGCTACCGCACCATCGCGCCATTGCGGGTACCGAGTGGGCCAAACGCGTAATCACCACGTTCAGACCTGACGACGCGGTCGACCCATCGCGTGAGGACTTTATTGACAATGTTGCACGGCTTGGCGAGTTAACCGGCGAAGACACAACAACTTGGTCCGGTTACTTAGATGCCATGCGTGCGCGGCGAGCCACGTTCCGCGAGTATGGTGCCACCGCCACCGATCATGGTCATCCGACTGCGGCCACCGCGGACCTGCCTCTCAGTGAATGCGAAGCTTTATTCAAAAAATGCCTATCGGGTCAGAGCAGCGAAGCTGACAACGAACTTTTCCGTGCGCAAATGCTGACCGAAATGGCGGGCATGAGCCTGGAAGACGGCATGGTAATGCAGATTCATGCCGGTGCGCGACGTAACGTTAATCAACGGGTATTTGAGCAGTTTGGTCGCGATAAAGGCGCGGATGTGCCGTCGGCCACCAACTACCTGGACGGGCTGATCCCTCTGCTGAACAAGTACGGCAACGAAACCAAGCTCAACATCATCTTGTTTACCTTGGACGAAACCACATACTCACGTGAACTCGCGCCATTAGCGGGCCATTTCCCTTGCTTGAAACTGGGTCCACCATGGTGGTTCCACGACAGTCCAGAAGGTATGTTGCGCTTCCGTCAACAAGCCACCGAATCAGCGGGCTTTTACAATACCGTTGGGTTTAATGACGATACGCGTGCGTTCCTGTCAATTCCTGCACGGCATGATGTAGCACGTCGAATGGACTGCCGATTCCTCGCCACTCTGGTGGCCGAAGGCCGACTGCGATTGCACGAAGCAGAAGAGCTGGCACCAGCATTAGCGTACGACTTCGCCAAACAGGGATACAAGCTGTAATGAAACTGACGAATCAGACTCTGGCTGACTTACCTGCGGGCATTCACGGCCCGCAATACGACCACACGGCGCGTGGTGTTGGTATCGTCCACCTTGGCATTGGTGCGTTTCATCGCTGTCATATGGCCGTGTACACCGATGATGTCATGGCACAGAAGCCCGGTGACTGGCGTATTCTCGGCGTGTCTCTACGCAGTCGCACCATTCCCGACCAACTGAATCCTCAAGATGGCTTGTATTCGGTCGTAATCAAAGACAGCAACAGCGACACAACTCGGGTGATTGGCAGTGTGGCGGGCGTGCTGTTTGCACCGGAGGACACGCAAGCAGTCGTTCAGGCGATAGCCAATCCATCCACTCAGATTGTGTCACTCACCGTCACCGAAAAAGGCTACTGTCATGATCCTGCAACCGGTGAGCTGAATCAGTCTCATCCAGACATCCAGCATGATCTGGCCGACCTCGCCAATCCGGTGTCGGCCATTGGATATTTGGTGGCTGGCCTGCAAGCACGCCAACGTTCCGATTCGGGTGCCATTACCCTGTTGAGTTGCGATAACTTGCCAGCGAATGGTCAGACCGTCGAAAAAATTGTCCGCAAATTTGCCTCCTTGGTTGATCAGGCATTGGCACAGTGGATTGAGCAACATGTCAGCTTTCCAAGTTCCATGGTCGACCGCATCGTACCCGCGATGGAAGCGGAAGATAAAACCGCTTTCGCGCAGCGTACCGGACTCGACGATGCTGCGGTGCTACAAACCGAGCCGTTCACGCAATGGGTGATCGAAGACAGCTTTGCTGGCAACCGTCCAGCCTGGGAACTCGCGGGCGCTACCATGGTATCAGACGTCGCACCCTATGAAGACGCCAAATTAAGAATGCTCAACGGCAGTCACTCTGCGCTGGCCTATCTTGGTTATCTCGCGGGGTATGACTACGTACACCAAGTGATGGCTGATCCGGTGCTCCGCCAGTTTGTCGATGCATTTATGCAGACCGAAGCGGCCACTTCACTTGAGGTCCCAGCTGACCTTGATATTGACGCGTACCGTCGAGAGTTACAGGCTCGGTTTGACAATAGCGCGCTACAACATCGCACATACCAAATCGCCATGGACGGGAGTCAAAAAGTACCTCAACGACTGCTGCAAACGTTGCGATTCCATTTGCGTCAGGGTGGTCCGACGTCGTGCACCTGCATCGCGATCGCTGCCTGGTTGAGATATGTATCTGGCCAAGACCAGCATGGGAAGAAGTTTACCGTACAAGACCCAATGGCTGACGAGTTTGCAGCCTTGCACCGAACTCATGGTGCCGATGCGACTGCCTTGGTCAATGCTTTTTTAGCTACCGAATCCGTTTTTGGTCATGATTTACAGCAGAATGACCACGTCAAAGAGTCCGTCGTTTACTGGTATAAGCTGATCTGTGAGCACGGCGTAATCCACGCAGTCACAACATACTTTGCGCAAACAGAGCAGCAGGCAACGAGTCGCTGCTTGTAACCTCAGCGTCGCTCAGGTGCTGGATGGGAACAGTTTAGCGACGTAGAGTACTGCGCCCTCAGTTGGCGAGCCGGTGATCGAACCACCTTTTTGTTCACGTGATACTGCAAGCGCAGTCGCGCCTTCAAAGGTAATTAATGCCAGCTCCCGCATGACGGCGCCCTGCCTTGGTAACAGCCCGAGTGACACAGGCGCATCCCCCTCGCCAGCCAATAGCCACAACTCGTAATCTAGCGCAGTAGGTAACTCGGGAACATCAAGGGCAACCGCTTCAAGCTGCTTACCCTGCCCTCGAATACTGACTGACCAAATGGGTTGCTGTTCGGCCGACTGCAATACGGCCACATAATCCAAACTGAGTTCCTCGAATTCAGGCTCATCAAACCATTGCAGCAACAGGACAGCCAGTAGCGATGCCGCTATCAAGGCAAAGCTTCGCCACCAGCGACTAATAGTTTGGCGTGTTTCTGCAAAAAGCCGCGTCTCAATCCCCCGCCATGCTTGGCTGCTGGGGTTGACCGGTTCAACCACATCGTCATCGATCAAACTAAAATAAGTTTCCCAATTCACTACAGCCGTACGCAGTGACTGCGAACTGATCAGCAGCTGCTCAAAGCGATCGCGAGCCTTGCCTTGCAGCGCCCCGATTACGTATTCGGCCGCGAGCAAACTTTGCAACTCAGGGTTATCGTATCTCATATCGACAAACACTCCTTGAGCGACCGTAAACCTCGACGTATCCAGCTCTTGATGGTTCCAAGCGGGCTGTTGTAGCGATGACTCAATTCACTGTGCGTGTATCCGCCGAGGTAAGCTGCAATGATCGCGTTACGCTGGTCACTGCTGAGTAATTGAATACAATTAGAAAGATGCTGCTGTTCAATATTGGTCGGCGACGTCTTTGGGGCAGCAACCTCGGTTACCACACTCTCGGCCACGGTAGTCGGTTGGCGCTCTTGTTTTCGAATAAAGTCAATTGCCGTATATCGCGCGATACTCCCCATCCAAGTAAGTGGGCTACTTTTGTCTGCTCGATACGAACCCGCTTGATGCCATACTTTTATGTACACTTCCTGCAGCAAATCTTCGCTTTGTTGATGGTCATGAACCATCCGCCGCAAAATTGATAAGAGTCTCGGTGCAGTCGCATCGTACAGTTTTTTGAAAGCGTGTCGATCACCTAGGCCGATTCGCCCGATCACTTGCGTAAGCTGCTTGTCACTTTCCACTACGCATTCCCCCCAAATGTGCCTACTGTTTAAAATAGCACAACAAAATTCATGAACTGCATTTTTTTAACATTGACGGATCCAAACTGAACTTTTCATCGTATATACCAATAAGTTGATCCGAAATGACGAGACACAATAGTGTGGTGGGGGACCCAAGGGTTGGGTTGTTAGTGGGGTTGGCGGCTCAGGTGCTTAGCGTTGCATTGCTTTATCCTCAACAGCGCGACACTTGAGTTGTCACCCTCTTTTTTTGCCCCCCCGCAGAGATCCCCCCCCCTCACTCGACCGCAAAGGACGCCAAGTCGAGCAATTGCTTTACGTTTACGTAAACGTAAGTTTTGCGTATACTGGTATGACAACAATAACAAAGGCGCGGCCGCGCCCACTATTTTCTCAATGTCTAAACGTTACACCATACGCGAACTCGCTGAAGAATTTGACGTCACGACCCGTGCGTTACGCTTTTACGAAGAGAAAGGGCTATTACAACCTGCGCGCAGCAAACAGACCCGCACCTACAGCGCGGCTGATCGTACTCGACTAAAACTGATATTACGCGGAAAACGCCTTGGCCTGACCCTGGAAGAAAGCAGCGACATTATTCGCATGTACGATCCCGAGGCTGGCAACCGTCAACAACTTGAAACCCTATTAAGCAAAATTCGCGATAAGCGGGCACAGCTGAGAGAACAGCAGAAAGACCTCGAACTGATGTTACTGGATCTGCGCGATGCCGAAGAACGCTGCTTACAGGCTTTGGCTACGGAACCCAAACGCGCTAACGGTTGATAGCGCGCAACTACTGAATACACGACACGACTATGACCACGACATTTCCTTCTCTACAACACTTTTTAGGCGAAGAAATCGACATGTTGCGTGATATGACGCAGCAATTCGCCGCCACCGAAATTGCGCCACGTGCAGCGCAAATCGATCAGGACAATCTATTCCCAGCGGACCTTTGGCGCAAGTTTGGCGACCTAGGCTTATTGGGCATCACGGTGTCAGAAGAATACGGCGGTAGCAATATGGGTTACCTGGCGCATGTGGTGGCGATGGAAGAAATCAGTCGCGCATCCGCCTCGGTTGGTTTGTCGTATGGCGCTCATTCAAACCTGTGTGTAAACCAGATTTTCAAAAACGGCTCGGAAGCGCAAAAACAACGCTATCTACCAAAACTGTGTTCCGGTGAGCACATTGGCGCATTGGCGATGTCAGAACCGAACGCCGGATCCGATGTGGTCAGCATGAAGTTACGTGCCGACAAGCGCGGTGACCACTATGTGTTGAATGGCAACAAAATGTGGATCACTAATGGCCCGGATGCCGACACCTACGTGGTGTACGCCAAAACCGATGTCAACGGTGGCTCGCGTGGCATTACCGCATTCATTATAGAGCGCGGCTTCAAAGGCTTCAGTCAAGCTCAAAAGCTCGACAAATTAGGCATGCGCGGTTCCAACACCTGTGAACTGGTGTTCGAAGAATGTGAAGTGCCAGAAGAAAATATTCTCGGCTTTGAAGGCGGCGGTGTTCGGGTACTGATGTCCGGCCTCGATTACGAACGCACTGTCTTGTCGGGCGGCCCGGTTGGCATCATGCAAGCCTGCATGGATTTAGTGGTGCCATACGTGCATGAGCGTAAGCAGTTTAACCAAGCGATCGGTGAATTTCAGTTGATGCAGGGCAAGCTCGCCGATATGTACGCCGCCTTGAGCGCCAGTCGCGCTTACCTGTATGCGGTAGCCCGGGCCTGCGACGCACAGCACGAAAGTCGCAAAGATGCCGCTGCGGTCATTCTGTTTACCGCCGAGCACGCAACCCAAATGGCGTTACAAACCATTCAGGCCCTAGGAGGCAATGGCTATATCAACGAATACCCAGCTGGGCGCCTACTCCGTGATGCCAAGCTCTACGAGATCGGTGCGGGCACGTCCGAAGTTCGCCGCATGCTGATCGGACGCGAATTGTTTAACGAAACGCGCTAAGTCTATGAACATTCTGGAAACCAAGGTTAATGTCCGCGCTGCGGAGTTTGAGGCCAACGCCGAACACATGCAGCAACAAGTGTCAGACCTGCATGCCTTAATCGAGCAAATTAAACTCGGTGGCGGCGAGCAGTACCAGGCTCGCCACAAATCGCGCGGCAAATTGCTGGCCCGCGAACGCATTGATGCCTTAATCGACCCCGGTTCACCATTTCTAGAACTATCACAGTTGGCAGCGCATGAATGTTATCCCGGTGAACAGGTCGCTGCTGCTGGCATTATCACTGGCATCGGGCGTATCAATGGTCAGGAATGCGTGATCGTGGCCAACGACGCCACGGTCAAAGGCGGTTCGTACTACCCTTTGACGGTGAAAAAGCACCTGCGTGCGCAAGCCATCGCCGAACAGAATCACCTACCTTGCGTATATCTGGTTGATTCAGGTGGCGCAAACCTGCCGCGCCAGGACGAGGTGTTTCCAGATCGCGAACATTTTGGCCGCATCTTTTTCAATCAGGCCAATATGTCAGCGCAAAACATTCCTCAAATTGCAGCAGTCATGGGCTCCTGCACCGCTGGCGGCGCTTATGTGCCCGCGATGGCGGATGAATCGATCATTGTGAAAGATCACGCTACCATCTTTCTGGCTGGGCCGCCGTTGGTCAAAGCGGCAACCGGCGAGGTGGTCTCTGCACAAGAATTGGGCGGTGCCGAAGTGCATTGCCGAGAATCCGGCGTCGCCGACCACTACGCGAATAATGACCATCATGCATTAGAGCTTGCTCGCAATGCCGTCAGCCGCCTGAACCGCCCGTCCATCACACAACTCGATGTCAAAGCGAGTAAGCCACCGCGCTATCCAGCGGAAGAACTCTACGGCGTCGTTCCCAAAGACATGCGGCAACCGTTTGATGTGCGCGAGATCATCGCGCGCGTGGTAGATGACTCCTGCTTCGACGAGTTTAAACAACTGTTTGGCACCACGCTGGTGTGCGGATTTGCGCATATTCACGGCTACCCCGTCGGCATCGTTGCGAACAACGGCATTCTGTTCAGCGAATCAGCCCAAAAAGGCGCGCATTTTGTTGAACTCTGCGCACAGCGAAAAATACCCTTGGTATTCCTGCAAAACATCACCGGGTTCATGGTCGGCAAGCAATACGAGGCCGGCGGCATCGCCAAACACGGAGCCAAAATGGTGACCGCAGTGGCCTGTGCCAAGGTACCCAAATTCACCGTATTGATTGGCAACTCTTACGGTGCTGGCAACTACGGGATGTGTGGCCGCGCATACGACCCCAACTTTTTATTTATGTGGCCGAACGCCCGTATTTCGGTCATGGGTGGTGAACAAGCAGCCGGTGTGTTAGCACAGGTCAAAGCCGCGCAAAAAGAACGCAATGGCGAAACCTGGAGCAAAGAGGAGGAAGCGGCGTTTAAACAACCCGTTCTCGACACCTATGAGCGCCAGGGTCACCCCTACTACGCATCAGCCCGACTGTGGGATGACGGCGTGATCGACCCTGCTCAAACCCGCGACGTATTGGGCCTGGCCATCGCCGCCAGTCTGAATAAACCGATTGAAGACACGCAATTCGGCGTGTTCAGGATGTAATTATGAGTGAGCACATTCGTCTCGAGACTAATGCCCAGGGCGTGGCCACGGTCACCTTAACGCGGGCCGAAAAACACAATGCCTTTGACGACATCGTGATTGCGGACTTAACGACCGTGTTTACGGAATTAGATCGTGATACCAACGTGCGTGTGGTGGTGCTTGCAGCAGAGGGAAAAAGTTTCTCAGCCGGTGCTGATCTCGGCTGGATGCAGCGTATGGCGCGTTACACCGAGACCGAAAACCATGCCGACGCGATGGCCCTAGCCACCATGTTGCACAGCCTTTACAGCTTGTCGAAGCCCACCATCGCTGCTGTTAACGGCGCGGCATTTGGTGGCGCTGTTGGGCTAGTCAGTTGTTGTGACATGGCGATTGCCAGCGATCGCGCCAGCTTCTGTCTAAGCGAAGTCAAACTCGGGTTAATTCCGGCCACTATTTCACCGTACGTAATCCAAGCCATTGGCACACGCATGGCACGCCGCTATTTTCTCAGTGCCGAGCGATTCGATGCCCATCAGGCCAAGCACATGAATCTGGTGCATGAGGTGGTCACACCAGACGAATTGAACAACGCCGTTTCCGCTCTAACCCAGCAGCTCCTAAACAACAGCCCAGCCGCACTGACCGCAAGCAAAACCTTGATTGATACGGTGGCAACTCAGCCAATCTCTGCGCAGTTGCGTGAAGATACCAGCCGTCGCATTGCGGCGATCCGGGTATCAGAACAGGGGCAGGAAGGCCTTAATGCTTTTCTGCAGAAACGCGCCCCGAACTGGGTCAAACACTAAGCCGCATATCGAGTACTGTATGTTTGAGAAAATATTAATTGCGAACCGAGGTGAAATTGCTTGTCGCGTTATCAAGACAGCGGAACGCCTTAAGGTCAAGACCGTGGCGGTATACTCCGACGCCGACCAGCGTGCCCTGCATGTTAAATCGGCGGATGAGGCCATTCATATCGGCGCGGCGGCCTCAAGCGAATCGTATCTCCGTGCTGACAAAATAATCGCTGCGGCTGAAGCGAGCGGTGCACAGGCAATTCATCCGGGATATGGCTTTCTGTCCGAAAATGCCGATTTTGCCGAACAATGTGCCGACAACGATCTCGTTTTCATCGGCCCACCTGCCAGTGCAATTCGAGCCATGGGCTCCAAGTCTGCGGCTAAAGCACTGATGGAGAAAGCCGACGTGCCATTGGTGCCCGGCTATCACGGCGACGACCAATCAGCCAAGGTGCTCAAGGCGGCAGCAGATAATATGGGCTACCCGGTTCTGCTCAAAGCCGTGGCCGGTGGCGGCGGCAAGGGCATGCGCCAAGTCTGGAACAGCAGTGACTTCAACACAGCACTGGAAGATGCGAAACGTGAAGCCAAAGCCAGTTTTGGCAATAGCGATATGCTGGTCGAGAAGTATCTCCAACAGCCGCGCCACGTAGAAGTGCAGGTCTTTTGCGATCAGCATGGCAATGCGGTTTATTTATTCGAGCGAGACTGCTCGATTCAACGTCGCCATCAAAAAGTCCTTGAAGAAGCGCCCGCGCCCGGCATTTCCGACGACTTGCGTCAACGCATGGGTGAAGCCGCAGTAAGGGCCGCACTGGCAATCGATTATGTTGGTGCTGGCACAGTTGAGTTTCTGCTCGATGTCGACGGTGCATTCTATTTCATGGAAATGAATACAAGACTGCAGGTGGAACACCCAGTGACTGAAATGATCACTAGGCAAGATCTGGTCGAATGGCAGTTACGGGTGGCATTAGGCGAGCCCTTACCGTTACAGCAGGCGGACTTACACATTCATGGCCATGCCTTTGAAGCACGGATTTACGCGGAAGATCCGGCCAATAACTTTATGCCGTCAACGGGCGAACTGCGATGTTTGCAAACCCCAACCGAGAACGAGCATGTGCGCGTCGATACCGGCGTACTCGAGGGCGATACCGTATCACCTTTCTACGACCCGATGATCGCCAAGCTGGTGGTCTGGGGGCCGGACCGTGACACCGCGTTAATACGACTGCGCGCGGCGCTCGGCGAGTACCTGATCGATGGCTTGCACACCAATGTCGCCTTTCTTCGCACGCTGGCTGG
>JAUHZM010000288.1 GCA_030426005.1 Gammaproteobacteria bacterium | reverse complement strand
TTATTACCGTCGGTTTTTTGGTTGTTCAATTTAGCCGAGAGCTGCCAGATGCCAGCCAAATTATCGGCCTGGAATTGAAAGTTCCGCTGCGTGTTTACTCTGCAGAGGGGCAGCTAATTTCTGAGTTCGGGGATGAACGACGTAAGCCGCTAGACTACGAAGAAATCCCGCAAAGCCTTATAAATGCTGTGCTTGCGAGTGAAGACGATGGTTTTTTCGAACACCATGGTATTGATGTCTCAGGATTAGTTCGCGCAGCACTATCGAATTTCAAAAGCGGTTCGTCAGGACAAGGCGCGAGCACCATCACCATGCAAGTCGCACGTAACTTTTTCCTGACCCGCGACAAGACTTATGCGCGTAAAATCAAAGAGATTTTGCTGGCGCTGCGCCTCGAACAGCTTCTGAGCAAAGAAGAAATTCTGGGCCTCTACATCAACAAAATTTTTCTTGGACATCGCGCTTATGGCTTCGGTGCAGCTGCGGAAGTTTATTACGGACGACCAATAAATGAGCTCACCTTGGCCGAAACTGCGATGTTAGCAGGCCTACCCAAAGCGCCATCCACATTTAATCCACTCCGAAATCCAGAGCGCGCAACGATACGACGAAACTACGTTTTAGGACGACTACAAGCGCTAGACCTCATCGACGACGAAGCCTATGAGACTGCGATTAACGCGCCTGTTACGGCCGAAAAACACACAAAACAACAGGGTTTAAATGCACCACACATTGCTGAAATGGTGCGCGCGCAACTCACCGAACAATTTGGCGAACAAGCTTATTGGCAGGGCTTAAACGTCTACACCACGATTCTCGGCCCTCAGCAGAACGCCGCTAACACCGCATTACGCGCTGGCCTTCAAGCGTATGACCAACGACACGGTTTTCGGGGCGTGGTTGGCAAAATCGATCTGCAAAATCTAAATTCAAACGAAGAAAATCAAGATCAGACCTTAGAAGCCGCGCTGGAACCGTACCCGAACAGTCAGGAACAGGTACCCGCGGTGGTACTAAACAGCGATGAAAAACAGGCGACTTTATGGACGCGCGATTTTGGCCAAACACGGATTTTTTTAGAACACAGTAAGTGGGCTCGACGTTATCGAACTGCTGATATTGTCGGTGACGCGCCAAAATCAATGCAAGAGTTGGTATCTGCCGGCGACGTTATTTATATACAACCACTGACTGATAACGCAGAGAAAGAAAAAAACGGAGCCGCGACCAATGAACGTCGCTGGCGTCTATCTCAGATACCGCAAGTTAGCGGCTCACTAATCTCCGTAGAACCGCGCACTGGCCGTATTTTGTCGCTCGTTGGCGGCTATGATTTCTTTTTAAATAAATACAATCGCGCTATTCAGTCGATTCGACAACCAGGCTCTAATATAAAGCCGTTTATCTATTCAGCGTCGCTAGACAAAGGCTTCACACCCGCCAGCCTGATCAGTGGCGCTCCCATCGTAATGCGCGATCAGGCCCACGGAACCGTGTGGCGTCCCGAGAACTACAGTGGGAAATTCTACGGGCCAACACGCATGCGTACTGCACTCGCAAAGTCGATGAACCTGGTGTCAATCCGCTTGTTGCGAGCCATAGGGATCGATTACGCGCGTGAATACACGGCCCGCTTTGGGCTCGATATGAGCCGCTTCTCGCCAACGCTAACAATGGCGCTCGGCTCCGGTGGTGTAACGCCACTGGAACTGCTTCGTGCCTACAGCACGCTAGCCAACGGAGGCTATTTGGTTGAACCTTACTTTATTGAGCGCGTCACTGACCGTGATGGTGAAGTTATCTACGAAGCGCCTAAACCACAATTTTGTGATGCCTGTTATGCGGACTATTTAACCCTGCCCGCTAACGATACCGAACTCGATGCCCAGCCAGACACCAGTTCAAGCAGCGAAGCATCCCTGGTTAAAGCAGCAAATTTCTATGGGAATGAGGCAGAACCTGCCACCGAAACACAACCCAGCTCGTATACAGCACCGCGCGTGATGTCGCATGCCAACAACTTCTTAACCGTGGACATGATGAAAGAAGTTATCCGTTCTGGGACCGCACGCAGCGCACAAAAGCTAAATCGATCGGACCTCGCGGGCAAAACCGGCACCACGAATGACTATGTGGATGCCTGGTTCAGCGGCTTTAATAAGGAAGTAGCGACCACCGTGTGGATTGGCTTCGATGATCCGGCGACCATGGGCCGCGGAGAGTCCGGTAGCCGCGCCGCACTTCCAATCTGGGTAGACTACATGCAGTTCGCCCTGCAGGGCGTAGCGCAACGACCAAACACTATTCCGGAGTATATCGAACCAGGCTTTGTGAACCGCGCGACTGGCAAGCGAACCGAGGAATCTGATCCCGATGCAGTTCCGGAATATTTTGTAGTGGAATCGTTAACGCCCGAAAATAAGCTGTATGACGAATTATTGCTAGCACGCTATGAGAGTGGCGAGTTATCCGAGGAAGCCTACCTGGATGCCATGCGACAGGATGCTGAGCTGGAATCAGGAATGGCAGAAGGCGAACAGGTACCTGGTGATTTGGATACCTTCGGTGAGGATGCTGAACTCACAACTCCAGAAGATCGCATCATTGAAACGGAAGAAGAAACAGAGGGTCTATTTTAGAAAACCGCTAGTTAATGGCAGTTGCCTTCTGACTTTTGGGTTAGGTAAACCTGGACCTTCAATCTGCTTTATTGCGGTTCCCATCAAGCAATAAGGGTCTTTGTCCTCAATCAGCTCCGTGCTGCGTAGATACCTTAAGTTCTTACGAAGACCAAACGTCACAGAGTAGAAGCCACTTCGGTTTCTACTCTGTGGTTTCTACTCAGCCTAGATAAATAGCAACGTAGATAGCAACTGGGCTGTAGACGCGCACGGCTCATTGCGTGCCATACCCAACCCAGTAAACGCATTAAGTCTTTTTACTGACCTTTTTCTTGCTTGCTTTCTTTTTAGTCGCTTTTTTCTTGCTTGCTTTCTTTTTGGCCTTCTTTTTTGTTGTGGACTTGCCGTCTGACTCGACCCATTTACCGCCTTCGTAAAACGCCTTCCAACCTGTTGCTTTACCGTCTTCCTCAGACTGTACGTAGATCTCTTTGGTTTTACGACTATAACGAATAACGGTAGGTACGCCGTCTTTATCGGCCACCGGCGCACTGAACAAATACGTATACTTTTTATCGATCTCAGCCTTGTGCGGCAAAATTTCCGCCACCAATGGTGCTCGAGTCTCGCGGTTCTTAGGAAAACCACTCGCAGCTAAAAACAAGCCCGACGCCCCATCACGCAATACGTAATGATCGTCGACCTTCTGGCACTTCAATTCCGGCATCGGAACAGGATCCATTTTTGGTGGTGCCGCCTCGCCGTTGCGCAAGAGCTTGCGTGTGTTTTTACATGACTCATTGGTACAACCAAAGTACTTACCAAAGCGCCCGTTTTTGAGCTGCATTTCACTGCCGCACTTATCGCATTCCAGGGTCGGCCCTTCGTAGCCCTTAATTTTGAACACACCTTGTTCAACCTCGAAGCCAGAACAATCCGGATTGTTGCCACAAATATGCAATTTGCGGCTCTCATCCAAAAAGTAGCTATCCATCGCCGCATTACAAATTTTACAGTGATGCTTTTTGATTAACAGCTTCGCTTCCGCTTCCTCGTCTTCATCGACATTAACTGCTTCGTCACCTGGAACCAGGTTCATGGTCGATTTACAACGTTCTTTCGGCGGCAAGACATAACCCGAGCAACCTAGAAATACGCCGGTACTACCGGTCCGAATCTGCATATTGCGCCCGCATGACGTACATTCAATGTCGGTTTCG
>JAUHZM010000023.1 GCA_030426005.1 Gammaproteobacteria bacterium | reverse complement strand
GCGCCGTATCGCGGCAGCCACCGCAGCCATGCACCGGGTCGCCGAGATCCGCCGCACCCGCGTGTCGGGCCGCATGGACAACCATGAACGCAAAGTCGGCACTGATTGGGTTGTGACCCTGCAGGGGCAGTCCTTTGACGTGGTGATCGATGCAGATCACGATGGCTCTACCGTACGCTTTGCCGATGGCGCGGCCATCCGCGTGGCTTCGGACTGCTTCTGAGTCACGGCAATGAGTCACTGACCGCGCTGAGCGCCATGAGCAATGTCCTGCTAGCGGCTGGCAACTCAGTGCTGTTACACGCCGAGACACCGCAAGGCCAATCACTTGCGCAAGAACTGCACTCGGCACTCCAAACCAGCCTACCTGACGCCACTTTACAACTCATTCTGGATGCACCGCTGGTAGCTCTGCTACAAGCGATCCAGATCACATCGGTGGTGTGTCACACTGACAACCCGATTGGGCTTGAGGTTAGGAAGGAACTAGCTAAGCGATCCGGTCCAATCACGGGGTTGGTCGAATTTGATGATGGCGTACTTGAACCATCCCGCTTAGATAATTATCTGAGCTACTTAATCGCTGAACGCACCAAGACTGACAATCTGGTGGCACGTGGTGGTAACACACAGCTATTTAATCTGACTGAATAAGACTGGCCGGCCGGTGTGCTCAATCCAAGGGCACATCGGTCACGTTTTTCACCTGTTCGATCACCATGTAAGTATGAGTTTGCGCAACACCCGGCAAGTGAACAATCTCTTGCAGCACGGCGCGATAATTCTCCATGTCATCAAATCGAACTTTTAGCAGATAGTCGTAACCACCGGCAACCATATGGCATTCGGCCACAAAACCGCTTGCCATCACCTGATTCTTAAACTCGAGGAATACGTCTTCCGTGGTCTTTTCAAGGGTCACCTGAATAAACGCCACCTTGCCATAACCCAGCAAGTCCGGATCAAGACGCGCCGTATAGCCGGAGATGTAACCTGCGGCTTCAAGTCGTTTTACCCGCTCTAAACACGGGCTTGGGCTGAGGTGCACCTTCTCGGCTAGCGCCACATTCGACATACGCCCATCAGCCTGCAATGCTTGCAGAATCGCGCGGTCGATCCGATCCAATTTTCGATGTCGCTTGTGCGGCTCTCGGGAAGAGTTAGTCACTGCAGTCTCCGTATCTAGGTTTCGCCTATTCTAATCTCAGGATCGCATATCTGCATCAAGTTTGGCTTCCATTTGCTCGTGCATCTGCTGTAAGGCCAGCGGCGGCTCCGAGCCCAGAAGGCTGACTACCACGATGGCGAGAGAGGCGAATACAAACCCTGGCACCAGTTCAAACATCACAGCACTCAATGCTTGCCCTTGATACGTAAAAGGACCGTAGATCCATACCAACACTGTCACCGCACCGACCACAATACCGGCCAGTGCGCCCGCACGCGTCATACGCTTCCAAAATAGCCCAATCAAGACAACCGGCCCGAATGCAGAACCAAAGCCTGCCCACGCATTGCTCACCAAGCTCAAAATGCTGTTATCACGGTTTTGCGCCAAGCCGATCGCCAACAAGGCCACGGCAACCACCGCCAATCGCCCCACGAGCACCAACTCACCAGGCTCGGCATGACGTCGAAAAAATGTTTTATACAAATCCTCCGTCAACGAGCTGGAAGTCACCAGAAGCTGAGACGAAATCGTGCTCATAATCGCAGCCAAAATCGCCGCCAACAGGAAGCCGCTGACCAAGGGATGAAATAAGGTCGTCGATAGAAAAATAAACACCGCTTCTGGGTCGCTCAAACTTGCACCAGTCGCAGAAACATACGCCAAGCCCACCAATCCGACCATGGTTGCACCGATCAGCGTTACGATCATCCAGCTCATACCGATTCGCCGTGCTGTTTTCATGTCTTTCACCGAGCGAATCGCCATAAAGCGCACGATGATATGTGGCTGACCAAAATAACCAAGCCCCCAACTAGCTGCAGAGATTGTTGCCAATATCGATGCTCCACCCAAAGACAACATACTTGGGTCAATCGCTAGAATCTCGGCCTTGGTAGGCGCCACGCCACCCAATTGAGTCATGGCCACGATCGGCACCAGTACCAGCGCCACGAACATAATGCAGCCCTGCACAAAATCCGTGGTACTGACCGCGAGGAACCCGCCGAATGCACTGTACGCGACCACTACCCCGGCGGTGACCCAAACACCGGTGTAGTAGCTCATTCCAAACGATGTTTCAAAGAGCTTGCCGCCGGCCACCACGCCCGACGTCGTATAGATCGCAAAAAAGACGATAATCACCAACGCGCAGACCAGTCGGATTAAGCGACTGTTATCCGCAAAACGTTGTTCAAAGAACTGAGGAATGGTAACGGAATCTCCAGCTAACTCGGTATAAACCCGCAGCCTTGGTGCTACCAGCAAATAGTTAAACCAGGCCCCGATGGTTAAGCCAATCGCGATCCAAGCGCTACTCAAGCCCGACACATACATTGCCCCCGGCAGCCCCATCAACATCCAACCACTCATGTCGGAAGCGCCTGCTGACAAGGCCGTGACAGACGGACTTAAACTGCGGCCTCCCAACAGAAAACCTGAGACATCATTGTCGGTAGAGCGATAGGCATAGAAACCGATGCCCAACATCGCCACAAAGTAAATAGCCAAAGAAACATAGATACCGGTTTGCATGCGCACCCTTGAATTTGATCGTTCGCTCTTACATCAAACCCAGTCAGTTCAATGCAACTAATTGACTGCATTGTACCGACTCTTACGAGCGTGTCACCCTCAAAGATCCGACCACTGTGACGCGGTATTTAGGGAGGACTGGGGCGCGTCACTTTAATGGCAGTTTAGTTTGGGTGCTGGTATCTCATCGACTGGGATAATCGCGCCGCGGTGCTGAATCACCCGCGCGGCTAAAGCGTGACCCGCGCGACACGCTGTTATCGCTGGCTCACCACGCAGACGTGCGGCCAGGTATCCAGCATTAAATGAATCTCCGGCTGCGGTGGTATCAACCGGTTCGACCAGCTCAGCATCGACATAATGGGTGCTCCCGTCGACTTGCGCCAGACAGCCGTCGCCGCCCATCTTAATGACAATATCGCCAATGCCGTAGTCGCCGAGCGCAGTCATTAATTGTTCAGCTGTCTCGTAGCCAAACAAAGCAGATTCGTCTTCAAATGTAGACAACGCAACATGCGTCATGGCATACATCGCTCGGTATGCCGATTGCGCTTGATCGATGCTATCCCACAGACGCGGACGGTAATTACCATCGAAGATAATTCGACCGCCCCGCTGGTGGTAAACGCCTAACAAAGCAAGCAACTTAGATAGCCCGGCAGGCGGGAGAATTGCCAAACTAATGCCTGAAACGTAGATGTGCGAAAAACGCTGCAGTGACTCAGATAGCGTCGCCACAATTTCATCTGCGTCAAATAGCCGACTGGCAGGCGAATCTTTACGCCAGTACAGAAAAGAGCGTTCACCATGCTCATCCACGTTGATCATGTACATGGCCGGTACTGAACCTGGTAATCGCTGCACCAACGAACAATCAATACCTTCGTTATGCCATTGCTGCAATAACCACTCACTCATCGTGTCGTCGCTTACGCCGGTCACGTACGCGACATCCACCTTATTCCGAGCTAGGTAGACTGAGGTGTTAATCGTGTCACCACCGTACCGCATCAACAGCGGTATCGCGTCCTCGCTCTCGGCCCCACGGATATGCGATAGTTCGAGCATACACTCGCCAATCACTGCAATTGAAGCAGACATCGTTTATTTCTCGATTAGACTAATTTCAGCTAAATAATGACTTATGAAAACAGCAGTCCACCGTTGATGTCCAAGTTAACACCCGTCAGAAATGACGCTTCGTCGGACAGTAAATAGCTAACAGTGTCCGCCACTTCTTCAGGGCGCCCTTCGCGTCTTAGCGGCGTACCGTTTGCTACATTTGAACGCACATTGTCATTGGTGAACGTGTCGTGAAACGTGGTACTAATCATGCCAGGACACAGTGCATTGACACGAATTCCTTTGGGTCCGAGCTCCTTGGCCATCGATCGAGTAAAGGTCATAACAGCACCTTTAGACGTGGCATACGCGGAAGCGCCTGGACCACCACCATCTCGGCCAGCCTGTGACGCGAGGTTCACAATTGATGCGCCAGCGGCCATATGTGGTACCACGGCCTTGAAGGTTAGGAAGGTCGATGTGAGGTTTAGCTTGAGCACGTAATCGAAGAACTCTTGATCCATTTCATCTAATGTCTTTCGTTGAACCAGTCCGCCAACCACATTCACCAGCCCATCGATCTCACCACCCAGCTCAGTCACTGCTTGCGACACCAAGGTCTCTACATCAGCTACATTAGTCATATCACCTTTCAAAATGATTGCGTGCGCTCCCATCGCAGCGAGTTCAGTGCGTAAACTTGCCGCCTGCGCTTCGCTGCCAAAATAGTTAATCGCCAGCTTCGCACCTTCAGCCGCCAGTTTCTTAGACACTTCGCGACCAATATCACGGACACCACCAGTGATTACTATTACTTTTTTTTCCAGTTTCATTGTTCTTACTTCATTCTTTAGTTTTAGAGGAAAAGAAGCTTACGCTTCCGGTTTGAGTGGTTCGATTTTCGGACACAGGAGCCAGATGCTTGCCACCGCGATCAATGCCAACGCCGCACCAATCACAAACGCCGGCGTGTAGTTACCACCCGAGGTCAACCACGGCACCAGCGACGTCAGTGCAACCGCGCCTAACTTAGCCGCCATGCCAGCGATACCGGCAAGCGTGCCAACCGTTTTACCGCCAAATAGATCACTAGGGAGAGTCTGCACGTTACCGATCGCAGTTTGAAATCCGAATAAAATTACGGCCATGAGAAGAACGGCTGTTACGGGCGACCCGGGATTTGCCATTGCTAGCAGCGTTGGCAACATGATCAAACAGCCCAAGGTGATCGCCAGTTTGCGCGTGGCATCGATCGACCATCCTGCCTTAATACGATTTTGCGCCAACAAGCCACCAAACCAAGCTCCCAGCATGGCGCCGACATAGGGCACCCAACCATAAATTCCGATGGTCTTGACGTCCATGCCATAAACCTCAGACAAATAGATTGGAATCCAAAATACAAACAACCACCAGATTGGATCAATCGCCGCCGACGCAATAATCACACCCCAGCTTTGTTTGTGTGATAACAACTTTTTGGTCGATGGGTTATAGCCCTCGTCGTAGGCACCGTCTCCGTCTCGATCCTGATTTACCTGACCACTAAGAATGTAGTCACGCTCTTCATCACTGATCCACGGATGATTTTTAGGCGGTGCTTTTACCAACACCAGCCAAGGAATAAGCCACAACAAACCAGTGACGCCTACGATGACAAATATGGCTTTCCAGCTAAAGTACACCGACAAGAATGCAATCAGTGGAATTGACACAATACCGCCGATCGCAGCTCCGGAATTAAAAATCCCCTGAGCCAAGGCTCGCTCCTTGCTAGGAAACCATTCTGCGTTGCCTTTCGTGGCCCCGGGCCAATTGCCGGCTTCAGCCACTCCCAGAATCGCACGAAAAATGCTGAAACTCACCACGCCACGTGCCAATGCATGCAAGGCGGTGGCAACTGACCAGATACCAATCGACAATGCAAAGCCAAGTCGTGTGCCCACCCAATCAAAAATGCGACCAAAAATCGCTTGTCCAAAGGCATAGGCAAATACAAACACGACCGAGATGAACGCGTAGATTTCCTTGCGCTCGTCATCGCTTTTGTCGGGATACAAGGATGCCGATATCTCTGGCCACAACACATTCAATGATTGTCTGTCGATGTAATTAATGATGGTGGCGAGCGCAATTAGTGCGATAACCCACCAACGAAGATTACGTATTGTCACGATTGCTTCTCCTGCAAAAAATCCTCACGGTGCGGACTGAAGATATCGATCAATACACCCGCCTTTCGGCACACTGCACCATGCATTTGATGTGGTGCCACATAGAACGAATCGCCCGCTTTTAATAATTTCGTTTCGCCATCAATCGTGGCCTCAAACTCGCCACTCTCAACATAACTAACTTGCGTGTGGGGATGATGGTGCTGGTAGCCAATAGCACCTTCATCGAACCAGACCTTGACCGCCATCAGCTCCGGACCATAGCCTAGAAACTGGCGCTTTATACCGTCCGCTACAGGTTCGACAGGTTGCTCATCAGCCACCACGAAACTCGCACTTTGATTGCTTTTTTTATTCATTCTTCACTCTGATTTAACTCTGATTGAAGCACGGTGTAGTGCCCCTGCCACTGCAATGACCTTCCTGCATGATCCAATTCATGCTGGGTCTGCTGATCACCAAGCTCGGTGAAAATCACGGTAAGCTGCCGCCCATTCGTTAAATCAACTTCGAATACCGTGTAGCTTTCCACTTCATGGATCAGCAGGCTGGTGACACTAGACTTAGCTCCAACGGTAAACTCTAAACGACCGTTATATTCACCGTGTGTTTCGAGCACCGATGCAAACACGTGGCCTTGTGCTGAATTCACGCGGTGGATTAGTGCATGTTGTTCACGTAAGTTAAAGTTCGGATCGTTGGCACCCAGCTGCGCGAAAATCATCTGTTGATCTGCGCCGCCTACAGTACTGTAGGTGTAAAACCGGCCGTCATTCAGCCATGTAAACTGCGCCAAAGGTGCTTGCATATCACCGCGCGCGCGATCCCATAAATACTGATACCCATTCTGTGTGCCGAGTGGACTTAAGCGCTGTATTGAATCGTGCAAATTCAGTGTGTGTGAAATCAGTTGACCTTGATAGTGCAGCGGCAAATCGTATTGACGCGCTTGCGGGCTATCAACCTTGAACACGTCGAGTATCAGCGGATCCGCCAAGCCCTCTACGTCAATCATCGCCATCATCCGACTTAACGAGGTTGATTCGTAGGCGGACTGTATTTCCGCTGACGTAATCTGAACACCATCTTGCACCGCAAAAAAATGCACGTTTGGCGCATGCATTTGGCCAAGCCGCCAATCACCATCAAAGTGACTACGCTCGTCCACCACCAAAGTGTTGTGCGCAACGGTCTGTTTCGCCCAAGCATTATTCTCGGGTAAGTAGTGGCCGCCGTATTTAGCTTCGATATTCAAGAATCGTGCCGCGCCATAGTCGCTGACGATTTCGTTACCGTTATCAAAGTAAAGCCAGTGTAATTTGTCAAAATGGCCGTGGCCCATGCCTTGCGAGGTGTTTTTAATGACTAGCGCTTGGTGTCGGTTGCCTTGGCCGCGCCTAAAGATACTCAAAGCCCCTTGGTCACCTGCTTGCCCATCACGCAACTGAAGACTGCGAAATTCAAATGGCGTTGATCGACCGTCTTGCAATGCTTTAGCCACGGCAAATCCGTAACTCGTCAGCAGAATATGATTCTGTTGTTGGGCGATATCGAGTAATTGCGTGTTGCCTGTCACGTCAAACGCGATTGCGACGCCATGCACTAGTTCCAGCGTGTCGATACCTTTGTCCTTAATCGCATCATTTATGCCAAAGAACAGCCCGTTGTAGCTAAGTTGAATTGCGGTTTCGATCGCTTTCAAAATCGCCCCATCGGCGACCGCAAAGATCTCACGTTGCGGCTCGTTCAGTTCAATCGCTCTGGCGAACAGAACGAAAGGCATAAGTGCATAACGTTGGTAGTATGGCCCTTCAGTGTAGTATCCGTCAGGTGAGAACAGCTGCTCTATTTGCGCCAAAAATCCAGCCTTTCCGGATTTGTCCAGCCCGAACAGCGCTTGTTCAACTAGATGCTGATCGTCCAGCACATAGCCCGTCATACCAACCGCGGCAGCAGCCCATGTGCCGTGATTATGGATTTTATTAAAGGTCTTTGGTTGGCCTTCTGATAAAAAGTGCGCCACCGGACGCAATAAAGACGTTTCGATCCTTTCACGATCAGTTAGAGATAACGAACTAACGATCAGATCATAAGCTTGGATGGTGTGCACCAACCATACCGCTTCATTCAAACTCTGCCAAAACAGTTTTCCTGGTGATTGCTCTTTTTGGTGCGGATGCAGGGGCAATCCGGGGTACATCTCCGCATAGGCCATCAACACATCACGCACGTAATCAGCATAACGCTTACTTCCCGTTAGCTGGTAGATCAACCCAGCGTCCAACATAAGTTGGTAGTTGCGTTTGTGTTGCTCGTGCGTGTAACCGCCTCCAGCATCGACCGGAATCGGCACAATCACACCGGCTTCGATACCGGAGTCCGTTGTAGCACGGAGGGCATCAAGCGCCTGTTTGGCTTTCGGAACGCTGTGTAATTGACCTCGAATCGATTTAACCTCGGCTGCTGACATCGTGAGCCCTGGGTGCGAGCCGGCCTGCGCCATACTACTACTCACGCCCAGGAAACTCACGACGAGCCAAGCAACTGCTATATCATTAATTAGACTGCGCATAACTGTCCCCTATTCCGCTGACTGGTAGGTATTGCCACGCATTTCGGCGGTGTCGGTCTGATCGCTATACAACTCACGGATCTCAGGTTTTGGCGTGGTGATAAATCGATTATTTATCACCCGCGTTACCGGCTCGCCGACCGTGTGGTTAATCTGCAGAGATGCACTGCCAACAATCGTATTCCCCTGTAACGTGGTAACTTGCACGCCATGGAGCAACACCGAACTACCCGACTTATTGCGCTTCCCGTTTCCGACATTGGTTAAGGTCGACGCAGTCATCGAAAAATGGGGGCCAAAGGTGCTCTCATCCGTACCACCGCGGTAGTAGTCGACCACATCCCCTTCGATCGATTCAAAGACCACCTGGTCTATCGTGACGTACTCCGCGTTGTAAATACCAAAGTCATCGTGCTCCTGATCCAGGCCTAATATCGCACCCGTAATATTGCTGAAACGAGAGTTGCTAAGCTCGATGCGTTGCGCAAAGGTGCCTTTTGTTACGGTCAGAAAATTGAATGAATGGTTAACATTCAAATCCAATATTTCACTATTCTCCACCACCAGTTCGTAATTGTGCAGCATGGACCTGCGATGGGTACGGATCACACTATTACCCGCGCTGTCCGGCGCCGCACTCCCGGAAATACGAACGTCATCTAATTTCAGACTTCCACCTTCATTTAGCTCGAATAAGGTTGCACGCTCGAACTGAATCACAACATCCTTGGAGGCTGGCCCTTTAACCGTAATCGCCTTATTGAGGTGGATGACCCGACTTACCTGGTACTCACCCGCCGCAAGCACCAAGACATCGCCGTCCTGTGCCTCCCGAACGGCATTCACCAAGGTATCTAGCCCGGGCTGAACCGTGTGTGTGTTACCGTGGTCGAAACGCGGCTTTTGGTCTGGCTTCGCATACCAATCAACACCAGTGTGCGACTTGTCGAGGACGCTTATGTCACCACTGACCCCAATCAATCGGGGCGCACTATTTTTACTGGGGTACTGCAACCCATTTTCCGCCAGCACAAGGTTAAATTGCTCGGATTTAAATCCTTTAGCGATGCGTGGATCAACCTTGGTATTAGTCAAGTTATCGCGCCATTCAATGCCACTCACATCGTCATAAATGGTGAACGGGTCTCGTTGCGATTCGAGGTAAATCAGGTTGTTCGTAAAGCGCGTACGAACCGGCACAGCGGTGCGCTCAAAGTCACTACCCGCGGCAATTTGTATGTGATCTGAATTCACAAAGGTATTATTTTCAATCACCGAATCTTCAACTTGGTGATAACGATTGATCTTGGAGTTTGGCACCCCATTCATCACGACCATTGCACCTCCAAAACGATAGCCCTTCAGGTCTTGCAAGTAATTATTGCGGACTGTTTGGCGCTTATTGATCACTCGAATCCCGCCAGTGTGATCGGCATTGTTGCCAAGGAATATGTTATTTTCGACCAGCGTGTCATTGCCGTGTCGCATCGTCAGAGTGCCGCGCGATTGGTAAAACACATTGCCGATATATTGATTCCCGCCTGCTTTATTCGAGATTATTTCCAACTCGCCATCACAGCGATCGAAGAAATTGTTTTCCACGATGGTGTTGGATTCGGTTAACGAGTAGTGACTTGTCCCAATCCGCAAAGTCTCTCCGCCATTGGAACCCAAGATTGGGCGTGGACCAAAATAGTTGTGATCGATGCGATGATGGTTTTGCTGACTTTGTTCAGAATTCAACCGCACTGCCAAGGTCACGCCTTGCGTGCTCTTGCCGGTTAAGTGATTGTGATCGAACCGATTACGCTTGCCGTAAAGCACCACCCAACTTTCATTTTCATAACGTTCGGGGTTGTTAAATCCGTCAATAACGGTAGCAGTTACCCGCGAGTTATTTGCTAGGTGCTGCGCATCTTTACGAAACGCGATGACGCTACTCGTTGGTGTGTAGCCATTTTTAAACACCAATCCAGACACCTCAAGGTACTCCCCGGCTAAACGCAGGTTGGACTGACCGGTTATATGGACCGCGCCCGGCGTTTGCGCTGCCAGACGAATGGGATTCTCAGCGGTACCGTGCCCTTCAAACAAGATTTCGAAATCACGCCACTCTCCATTTTGCAGCACAATTGTATCGCCCGGCTGAACCTGACTCAGCACAGCTTGATATGCGGCGATATCTGCTACCAATACTTCCTTCGCATTCGTGCTGGGAACGCCCAATGCAAACAGTAGGCAAAACGCAATCGTTACTTTATTCACGTAGACTCTCAATGTTTAATTCTGATGGTGTATTGACGATATCGCTAGCTGGTAAAAAGCAAAAGGGTGCCACCATGACCACGACACCCTTTTGCCTAGGCTCACATCGAACGATTAGAATCGATACGTCGCACCAATCGTGATTCGACGATCCGTTAAGCCTTGAAAGCACAGCAATGCACCTTCATTCACACACGATTGCGTCACTTCTTCCTCAGTCAGATTAACGGCCTCAATCCCGATATTTAGGTTGTCTGACACGTCATAGCTGATACTCGCATTCAACTGACCACGGTCTTCTTGCACGACTGGAAAGCCCCATGGGAAACTCGAGGTGCTACCAAAGTCGGTTGAACGATATGCTTCGCGCCATGTGTACCGCATTCGCGCTGAGAGACCGTACTTTTCGTAGTACAGCGTGATGTTATAAGAGTTCTCAGATAAGTCGATCAACTGTGCGCGCAAATCCACATCCGTATTACCAAGCGCTTCAAATACCGCACTAGCACGACTTGTGGCATCTAGGTAAGAATCACCACCACTGAATTCTTGAATCGTGTAATTGGCGATCACACCAAAACCGGAAGCCCAACCAAGTTGATCTTCGAAGTCAGCCAGATCATATTGAAATGCGAATTCAAAGCCTTCTTGCGTTGTCTCGCCAGCGCCATTAATCGTTTGCGATGACGGCACGCAGACTCCAACTCCCACAGGACCGAATACGTTGATATCAGCAATCGGATTGAAGATACCCCCTTGCTCACACGGATCAGTAATGTCGCGAAAACCGGTAACCGGGTCTTCAAATGGACTCTCATCATTACGCACAAACAGACCGGTACGTTTTTTATTGAAATAACCCACGCTAAAAACACTCGAAGGTGCAAAGTACCATTCCGCAGAGATATCAAATGACGTAACCTCTTCTGGTTCAAGCGCTGGATTACCTAATTCGACTGCCGGATTGGGGCTGGTACTGAAGGTAAATGCTGAAGATAAATCGTCAAAGTTAGGACGACGTATGTCTTTCCCCCAACCAGCGCGTACGACCAGATCATCTCGAACGTTTGCTGCCAGGTTAATACGCGGCAACACAAAATCATAAGAACTCGTGGACGAAGTTGGAGACACCACACCGTTCAACTCAGAGAACGCATTCGACGTAATATCAGTTTCAACATATCTTAAGCCCACGTTACCTCGAAAAATACCGGCCTCAAAATTTGCCTGTGCATACAATGCATTGGTCTCTTCTTCGATGTCGAAGAAAGCACTGGTACTGGAGGTTGGTGAACTGATCGGCTCTCGGTCCGAACCAGTCACTGCATTGTTGGCAGCAATCGCTGCATTTAAAACAGCGAGCACGGCTTGCGGGTCTGAATTTACTAATTCTGGATCAATCACCAGAAAATCCGGCACGTACAATGCACGACCATCGGCCTCGTTGAAGTTATTTGGCCCCGTGGTCAGCACACTGGAGAAAAGGTTCCCGCGCGGCGAATCATCCAGGGATCTCAAACCCACGCTTGACGTGATTTGGTCACGCAAACTCGATGTCTCGTTGCGGCGGAAACCGAAATCTAAGGAAGTGACGCCCGACCAATCTAAATCGAGGGTAAAATCTGCACGGAATGCATCTTCCGCGTTCTCCGCGCGATTCTGAGACTGTTGCACATCACGCAATACCACATTCGCTGGGTCCAGCAGTTGTGCGGTTGATGGTCCGCCCTCAGCATTTTGCGCAATTCCCCAAGTCAGAGAACCACCAGTTAAGTCGTAAACGAACGGGGTACCATTCTCGTTAGAAGAATTCGTAGGCGCATTTGGGTTGATAAAGTTCAACGTGGTGTTAAAACTTGGCGTGGTCGTATCGTTGCTCGAGCTTGAAACTTCGAACTGGGCATTTAATCGCTCAGTGATCTGCCAGTCGGTACCTAAACGGAAAATCTGACTTTCTGATATACGCGACCCGGTATCGCCTGAAAAACGTAAATTGCCATCTCCACCACCTTCCTCAATAGGAATGATGCCGGTTAGGGCTGCCTGAATAGAACCTAGATTTTGCACGCCATTGGACCCTTCTAATGATCCAAAATCGATGGTCTCAAAAGTGCTTGGGGCAGCGTCATTTCGCAGGTCTGAGATTCCAGATGCTTGGATACGTGAGCTTTCCTGCAAACGCTCCTGATCATTAATCACCGCATCGAGATAGAACTTAATATCGTCGTTAGGTGCCCATTCGAGCGTTCCCGCAAAGTTGGTAGTCTCGTACTCGAAATTATCGTAGTCCTGAATCAGAAATTGAATTGGTAAAAAATCAAAGCTTTGCGCACTTGCCGCGCCACTGTCCGCGGTGACTAAATTGTCTCGGTCAACCCGCGGACGAAACGCGGATACGTCCTGCTCAGCATAACTTGCACTGGCAACAATGCCCCAGCTACCTGAGTCATTTTCCCAGTTGGTTCCATAGGTGCCAGACAAGCGTGGTGTGAACGTGCTGTCGGTTGATAGGCTGCTGTTCTCGCCCTGAACTCGAACCACTGCCAGCGGCTCTTGGAGCTCTAGCGGTCTAATCGTGCGTAGATTAATCGTGCCACCAACGGAACCTTCAATGGTCTTTGCTTCAGGCGCCTTGGTTACCTCGACTGCGGCAATAATGGCAGCAGACACGTCTTCGAAATCAATGCCACTACGACCAGAACCTGAGCCCACTGTGGACACGCCATTGATTTCAGTTCGGTTGGCATTGGTACCGCGAATCTGTACACCGGTGCCAACACCTGCTTCACGCGTAATTTGAATTCCCGTTACATTTTCGAGTACTTCAGCCAAATTCTGATCCGGCAACTTACCAATGTCCTCGGCGCGAATCACTTCGACCAAGTTGTCGGCTTGACGCTTTTCATCTAATGCGCCTTTGAGTGAGCCGCGAATCCCGGTAACGACAACTTCTTCCAGTACCCGATTGCCGCTCTCCGAAGTTTCAGACTGAGCCAGTGATGTGGTTGCATGGGAAACCCCAAGCATCGCAGTGATCGCACTCGCAACCACTGTTTTATTAGCCCACAGCCCACATCCCGGCTGCGCGACTCTCCTCGTGTTTGATGTCATTGTCTTATTCTCGTTGTTGTATTTTTGTCTTACATGCCATCCTCCGATAGCGCAAACAATACTGACAAAATATTCAAACAATTACAACTAATAATCAAACAATTAATGAATAGATAGTAATACAATATTGTTTTACAAAAAGATGGTTCTAAAAACACATAGCAATATCATTGCGTTATGGGAGTTTACGACCTACTTTATCTAAGTTAATTGACGTTTTGCACAGCATAATGTCAAACAAAATAACAAGATTTATAAAGAAATTGTCTTACAACACCCAGCTTGGTGCTATAGTTAGCCTATTAAGTTCCGACGGATTGCGAATACCATGGCCAGCAAAAAACGACTTTATCTCTCAGTATTCAAAGAAATCTCCAGCTTGATTCAATCAGGGGAGTTCCCCGTGGGCAGTCGATTGCCGACTGAACGCGAATTGTCCGAGCGCTTCAACGTGAGCCGCCCCACTATTCGCGAAGCGATAATCGCATTGGAAGCAAAAGAAAAAGTAGCCGTGAAACCCAATTCGGGTGTTTATGTATTAGATAACAATCCGACTAATGATGATTTTAGTCGAGGCATTAGTGCCTTCGAACTCCTAGAGGCACGCGTACTGATCGAAGGCGAAGCTGCGGCCCTGGCCGCTAGAATGATCACCGAAGACGAATTAAAGGAACTTGCCGCAGCATTACGAGACCTAGAAGCTGAAGGTGTTGAAGACATCTCTTCCTCAGGTGCTGATCGACGATTTCATAAGATCATTGCGGTCGCAACACACAACCGCGTCATCATGAAGCAAATCGAGTACCTGTGGGATATTCAAGAAAACATCGATTACATCCACCATGCTCACCAGTCTGTCTGTGCCGCAGACGCCAGCACTCGGATTGCTGACCATACCGCTATTTATGACGCGATTGCTGCTGGCAATGCATCGGATGCACGGCGCGCGATGCGCAGTCACTTCTCCGACTTATTAGAAGCTATGCACGATGCATCTGAACGCGAAGCCGTTGAAGAGACCCGTCGCAAAGCCGCTCAACTTAGAGAACGATTCTCTATTGGCGAAGTTGTCAACTTTTAGCGTGCACTCGTGCTATAGAATTAAGTGAATTCAGCGATAACGTCCAAAAATTCTCGGCCAAATTTTTCAAGTTTGACCTGACCGACGCCATTGATCGACAGCAGCTCGTGCTCGTCGGAAGGTCGATACTCCATCATTTCCATCAACGTCGCATCATGAAACACATGAAATGGCGGCACACCCAGCGCGTCAGCGAGCTCTTTTCGACATGCTTTAAGTGCTTCCCAGAGATCATTATCGGCCACGGGGACTTGTGTCGCTGCTCGGCGTGGTCGACTCGGTTTTACGTTGATCGCATCCTGGCGTAAGAATAGCGCAACCTCACCACGCAAGAGTCCACGCGCTTTTTCGGTTAACTGGATCGCACCGTATGCTTGCTCATTTACCGTCAAATACCCTTGCACAATGAGCTGGCGAATAATCGACCGCCACTGCTGATCACCCAGATCAGCACCGATCCCGAATGTACTCAAACTATGATGCCCAAATTGCGCGACCTTATCGGTGTTTTTACCACGCAGCACGTCAATCACGTGACCAGTACCAAACCGCTGGCCGGTACGATAGATGTTCGATAACAACTTTTGTGCCGCTTCGGTGGCATCCCAGGTTTTGGGAGGATTCAGGCAGACATCACAATTGCCACAGGCGGTGTCAGTTTCTTCTCCGAAATACCGTAATAACGCGCGGCGACGGCAGGTGGTCGACTCACACCATGCGAGCAGGCTATCGATTTTCGCGCGCTCAATACGTTTAAATTGTTCATTCGCCGAGGAGTCCTGAACCATTTTGCCAATCCGCACCACGTCTTGCAGACCATACACCATCCAGGCAACACTGGCTTGGCCATCGCGCCCTGCACGACCAGTCTCCTGGTAGTAGGCTTCCAGGCTCTTCGGCAGATCCAGATGTGCCACAAAGCGTACGTCAGGCTTATCGATCCCCATGCCAAATGCGATGGTTGCCACCATGATGACCCCCTCTTCGCGCAGAAATCGTTGCTGGTGTAACTGTCGTTCTTCAGTACTTAGCCCAGCATGATACGGCAGGGCCTTAAAACCGCGTCCTGCCAGCCAAGCAGCGATTCCATCAACTCGGCTACGCGACATGCAATACACGATGCCGGCTTGTGATTTAAAATCCTGCAAAAAGGCCAACAGTTGAGACTTAGCATCGCCCTTCCCTTTCACCACATAGCGAATATTTGGCCGATCAAAACTACTGACAAAGACTTCGGGTTGGTAGAGGTCCAGACGCTCAACGATCTCGTCGCGCGAGCGCTGATCTGCGGTAGCAGTCAGTGCCACTCTAGGGACGCCAGGAAATGCATGACGCAGCACGTTAAGCCCCAGGTAATCGACACGAAAATCATGCCCCCACTGAGAAACGCAATGTGCTTCATCAATAGCAATCAAGGAAATGGGAATACTGATTAATCGATCTAAGGTGCTGTCCTGCAATAGTCGCTCGGGCGCGATATACAGCACGTCCAACTCCTGTTCATGGATCGCACGTAGAGTCTGACCCGCCTCTTCACGAGATAACATCGAATTGAGATAGGCGGCTCGGATACCCAGCTGCTGTAATGCTGAGACCTGATCCTGCATCAATGCTATCAGCGGTGACACGACTATCGCCATACCAGGACGTACTAAGCCAGGTATCTGGTAGCACAGGGACTTGCCACCGCCGGTTGGCATCAACACCAGCGCGTCACGCCCAGCTAAAACGGTGTCAATGATGTCGCGTTGTGGCCCACGGAAAGCCGCGTAGCCAAAGGTGTGTTTTAAAATCTCTTCCGCACGGTTTATCATAACGATCCGTATTATTGATAGTGTTTCAGTGCGCTCATCGGAGCACGAGTATGCCGTTTGCACGCGCTGTATTCAAGGAGAATTATGAGTCGCTGGCGACCTCCCCAACCTCGATCAACGGCCATCATAACCCCCGAAGGTTATGCGGCATTAGAGAAAGAAATCAAAGCGCTTTGGGCAAAGCGCCGCATCGTGAATGACGCCCTTGCCGCCGCTGCCGCGGAGGGCGATCGCAGCGAAAATGCCGAGTACATCTACCGCAAGAAAGAGCAGGCCGGGATTGATCGACGCATACGCTATTTGCAAAAGCGGATGCCAGATTTACAAGTCGTGTCTCAGGTTGGGGATCGCAGCAGAATATTTTTTGGCGCACGGGTCGAACTCGAGGATGAGCAAGGCAAAGTTCACCGCTACCGGATTGTCGGACCCGATGAAACCAACACCGCTGCAGGCGATATCAGTATCGATTCGCCCTTGGCCAAAGCCCTGTTAAAGAAACAGGTAGACGATGAAGTCAGCATCAATATCGCAGACAAACCAGTTGAATACGTGATTTTACAGATTGATTACGCCTGATAACTCAACTTTCATCGGCCAAACTGTCTTGAATCAGCGTCGATTTTATTAAAATTTCGTTACAGCTGTAAATTAGTCGTGTGAAGTCAGTTTTTTTTTGGTATAAAGAAAGGGTCGACGCGGAATGAACGAGCCGCTGAGACATGTTGTTTTTCATTTGAAAACCAAGCTAAATATACCCCACCCCTACACTATTTAGTTTGTTTTAAGCGCTTCGGCCCTAAACCGAAGCGCTTTTTTTATATTCTTAATTCCTACTTTACGGGGCACTAATTACCGTAAACAAGCTTATCCGTGAGCCTGTTTTTGCCTTCCATTTTGAGCAAGATCGCCACAATCAGACTCACACCGACCACACTGGCCACATAATAGAGCCAGGTCTGCGTCTGATGGATGTCCCAGCCTTTCAACAGAAACATGGGTACTACATGCCACAGATATATTGGCAAGGAAACACGCCCCATAGCCACCAATGTGTGGTTAATTAGACCCTGCTGGGTTGTCTTATTTGCCTTGACCGACACATGCGCTTGTATCCACTTAACGCTAATCAAAATCAACACGCAGTTCATCATTAACCACGCTACGCCCTTAAGTACCGACTTTTCCGGCCCGATGTGCATCAGGTAAATTGCTGCACTGATAAGAATAACGGCAGGTGGCAATACGTTAATCATGGTCACGGATCGCAACCAGCGCGATCCCGCATCGGTGCGCAGCCATGCGCCCAGTAAGAAAAAGCTGAAAAAGTAGACCACCTTTTTGCTCACCAGGAGCGCGACGAGATCGGGCAGCGCGGCACTGGCGAACATACTCCAAACTGCGGTGACCGCTAAACTGCCGAGCAGTGCCAGCACCAGCGGAAAGCGCAACTTGAGTAGCAACCAAAAACCGAGCACCCAAAGGATCAACGTCGGCACAAACCAAAGGTGGTAGTACGGCGTTACCAGATAGCCCAGCACCATATCAGAGTTAAAGCGCATTTCCTCTTGCGCATGCAAAAACAGAATTCCGGTGAAAAAAGAAAATGCGATTAAAAATGGTAAACCAACCCGCCACCAGTACCGCACACCAACCGAAAATAACGAACTATTGGCAAGTTTATCGGGATTCAACACATACCCCGTTAGGCCAATGAACAGCGGCATATGAAATGCGTAGATGGCATATCGCACGAACTGCTCATGCACCGAGCCGAGCACAATATGCCCGACAATAACCAATAAAATAAGCCATCCGCGCAACAAATCCACACGCGGATTCCGGGCTGTAATAGGAGGGCGATTACTCATACGCGAATTGTGAGCTTTCTGGTCAGCAAGTGCAACCAGTCGCACGAACTCGCACCCACGCCCTCCGTGGTCATTTCAAACTAGACTGCCTCAACAATCATTGCGATACCTTGACCACCACCAATACACAAGGTGGCTAAGCCGTACTTTCCGCCTACGCGATGCAGTTCGTAAATAAGCTTGGTAAGAATCACCGCTCCGCTGGCGCCAACGGGATGCCCAAGTG
>JAUHZM010000287.1 GCA_030426005.1 Gammaproteobacteria bacterium | reverse complement strand
CCGCAATCACCAAACTCAAGAGCAAGGTTGCACCAGAACTAATCACCAGTGACGACGTAGTGGCGGAACAAATTGCAGGCAAAGCGGGTATGGCCGCAAAAGGACTGGGCCAATGGATCCGTCGCTTGGCGCGTAAGCTCTTCACCTAGCTTCACTGGAAGCTTGGCAAAACCGCTAGATTCGCGCCATCGTCCACAGCACAATGCGATCCCAAAAATAATGGTCAATCAACATGGCCGCAAACAAATACATCAAATACTTAATCGAGTAGAAAAACGTCTTGCGGGAAAGCGCATCACTATAATTGCGATACAAGGTATAGACGTAATACATAAAGCGCGCATTCAAGTACACCGCCGCAGCCAGATACAAAGCACCAAACATATGGATTGTGAATGGCAATAACGTCACCGCCACCAAAATGTAGGTGTAAAGTAGAATCTGTAAGCGGGTAAATTCTTCGCCATGTGTGACCGGCAACATGGGCACACCGGCCGCAGCGTATTCGTCACGGCGATACAGGGCCAGCGCCCAGAAATGCGGTGGCGTCCAGGCAAAAATAATGAGGAATAATAAACACCCTTCCGGCGTGATGGCATTGGTCATGGCCACCCATCCCAGCAACGGCGGTGCAGCCCCCGCAGCTCCGCCGATCACGATGTTTTGTGGGGTCGCTGGTTTCAGAAAGACGGTGTAAATAATGCCGTAACCAACCATCGAGATAAAGGTGAGTATGGCGGTCAACACATTCACCCAAAGCACCAAGACCAACATCCCAAGCCCACACAGTAATATGGCAAAAACGACGGCCTGCCAAACTTGCAGACCACCGGTTGCCAATGGGCGATTTTGGGTTCGCGCCATGATGGCATCCGCGCGCATATCGATAATCTGGTTCATCGCCGCGCCGGATGCTGCCGCCAACCATATTCCAATACACGCCAGTACGACGGTAGTCCAGTCTGGCATGCCCGGGACTGCTAGCAACATACCGACAAAGGCGGTAAACACAATCAGCATGACGACCCGCGGTTTCGTCAGGTCATAGTACTGCTGAATAGCGCCGCTTAAGCTGGCGTCAACTGACACAGGTTTCGATGATGGATGTTCAGACATGATTTAGCCAATCTGGGATGCTTTAAGTAAACGCTTGATGTCTTTTTTCATCAAATTCGGATCGGCGGATGGTGGATAGCTCATCATTAAATTACCAGCCGGGTCAATGATATAGAAGCGATCATACTGAGCTTCGGTCGGCGCGTCTGGAATCTCCAGAATCTCAGTCCATTTTTTATATGCGTCCGCTTCGACCGCATAGACTTCCACGGGTGTGTACTTGGCGGCTAAATCAGCAGCCAGATCGGGTGCTAAATTGGAGTGGATGAACACGCTTCGAATCCGCGACATGTCATTGTTCTGCATAAAACGTAACTGTCGCGTCTTCAGAATATTTCCCTCGCAATCGGCATTGCATACACCATCGGCGACTGCCAAAAATACCCATTGGTGGCGAAGACTATCCAGCTCTACAGGACCATTTGCTCCTTGCATCTGCAGATTGGCAACCGGTCTCGCCGGCTGATAAATGTCGCCATAATTATTGAACTTGGTCGGCTTGTAGAAAAACGCCGCAACAATCGGTGCCGCAAACACCACTAAGATCAAAATCATTTGTACACGGTTCCAAAACTGCGTGCGTGGCTTTGGTGAGTTCGAGGTTGGTGAAGACTGACTCATGACTGACTGGATCTAAACTATTCAATAATTAACGGGGTTACACAACAGCGCTGCGCATCTGGCATCGCATCATACACGTAAGCGCGTCGAAACACAGCGTCGAAACGATAAAGCATCCTGCATCTTACGTATCTTTGTTAATTGTCTGTTTGCGGTTGCGGCGTAAAAGCAACACCACACAGGCCAACACAAAAGCACCTGCCATGGCGAACCACTGAAATGCGTAAGCCGAGTGCTTGCCGACCCATTGATCATCAATCGTTGGCCATTGGATCTTCAAACCGATTGGGCCCGGCGTTGACGGTGCCAACTCTAGCAATAAAGGTAGCACTTTATAGTCGAGTAGCGCCTCGAGCTGAATTTTGGGTAAAAACTGCCAGACATTCTTGTCCATTACTTGATACTGCTCATCCCATAATGGCGGCGGTGGGGTCAATATGTTTAACCGCCCTTGAATTTCCACTATCCCGCTTGGTGTTGCTATTTCTGGCAGCACTTGACGGTCGTCACCAACAGGCACCCATCCGCGCGCGATCAATAACAGGTAATCTGCACCAACAGGACGAAAAGGCGTGACAACCAAATACCCAACTTGCGTCTGCACAACTTGACGATCCACAAAAAGAGTCTGCTCGGGTAAAAATTCCCCATTGATACTCACTTGGCGATAACGATACTCTGATTCGAACTCAGGCGATTGAATTGCTGCACCCAGGGATTCTGTATTTAGCAGTGGCGCACTGCTTCGAGCTTGCAAATTAGATAGAATTTGTCTTTTCTGCTCCGCACGGTCTAACTGCCAAACCGCTAGCCGCAACATGACCAGCACAATAAGTACTGCGAGCAATAACAGCACCGGCAATTTCCACACCGGACTGGTTTTAGTCTTCGACATCGTTCGCACCTTGTTGATTGAAATAAGCTACACTCAGCGCACTGAGCCCCGAGCTCCTAACCCTCTGCATGAAATTATGAGCAAAATCGTTATTGTTGTCTTGTTACTCGCCATGATCGCCAGTCTCGGCACGGGCTTGTACCACTTGTTAAAAACACCCGATGAACGCGACAAAGGTGATCAGCTATTTAAATCACTCACCTGGCGCATCAGCATTTGGGTGGTGTTGTTTTTATTCATATTATTGTCAATGAAACTTGGCTGGATTAAACCAAGCAATTCGGTCAATCCCAAGAATTTTAACGAACAACAACAAGAGCGTATCGATCAACAATAAACCTTTTGCATAAGCCAGCAAACTAACAAACTGGTACAAAAAAGGGCGCCTTAGAGCGCCCTTTTTTTCGGAGGTTTGTTTCGAGCGTTTATAGGATATAAACAAAGATAAACAAACCAACCCAGACCGTATCAACAAAGTGCCAGTACCAAGCACCAGCTTCAAACGCGAAGTGACGCTCGGCCGTGAAATGCCCTTTGATACAACGGATAAGCACCACAAGCAGAATGAAAGCGCCCAGACAAACATGGAACCCATGAAAACCAGTTAGCAAAAAGAAAGTCGAACCATATACGCCCGTACCCATGGTTAAACCAAGGTGCTGGTATGCTTCAATATACTCTTCGGCTTGGAAATACAAAAACACGACGCCAAGAGCGACCGTCAGCGCCAACCAAAAGATCAAGCTACCACGTTTATTTTCACGAATCGCGTGATGCGCGATTGTTAAGGTCACACTGGAAGCGAGCAGCAATACCGTGTTAAGCAGAGGCAGGTGCCAAGGATCAATAATGGCATACTGAGTACCCTCAGAGATGGCGCTCGCGGACGGGGCAGACCCATCAGTCAATAAGGCCGCGCCTTGAGGACCCGTTGATGGCCACGAAGCCTCAAAACCAGGCCACAACAATTCTGTCTCCGCCAACCATGGAATCGCCATGTGACGCAGATAATACAAAGCGCCAAAGAAAGCAGCAAAGAACATCACTTCTGAGAAAATGAACCAAGTCATACCCATACGGAACGACTTGTCGACGTCCATATTATAGGCCGGGCTCTCGATGATCACTTTACGAAACCAAATGAACATCAGGGACGCAATACCGATCAAACCAACGGTCATCATTTTTGGTCCAAATGCATAGCCATTCAACATGCTGGCAGCACCCATCGCAATGAAGAACAGTGCGATTGAACTCACAAATGGATAAACA
>JAUHZM010000022.1 GCA_030426005.1 Gammaproteobacteria bacterium | reverse complement strand
CCGGAAAACGGGTTCATCAGTATCAAGAAGATGCCCGCACACCCAGTCGCAAGGCACCAGATGTGCGTTGTGCGCAAAACTTTTCGTACTGGGTGTTCAAAACCCGTCCCGAGATGCTGGATTATTTTGTTGGTGTCTATAACGACCTGGCAGACGACGGTATTTTCGTATGCGACCTGCACGGTGGGCCTGAGAGCATTCAAGAGCTCGAAGAAGAGACCGAAATGGATGATGAAAGCTTCACCTATGTTTGGGATCAGGACAGTATTAACCCAATCACCGGTGAGGCACGCTTACATATTCATTTCCGCTTCCCGGATGGCACCGAGATGACCGACGCGTTCACCTATGATTGGCGCCTGTGGGGATTACCAGAATTAAGAGAGATTCTGCAGGATGCTGGCTTTAGTAGTGTGGACTGCTATTGGGAGGGCACCGACGAAGATGGCGAAAGCGGTAATGGCGTTTTCACTAAATCTGAGCAAGGCGAGGCGTGTTTGTCATACGTTGCCTATCTGGTGGCGTGTAAGTAAGCGGGGAGCGTACGATGTCTCGGATACTCGTTATTATTCTTATTCTCGCGTTGGTCTTGATGGCAAGAAAGTCAAAACCAGCGGGCGATAAAGCCGGTCATGGATTAATCGGGTTGCCGTCCAATCTCAGTGAGCCGGATGTTTTGCGGGTTGCAACCTACAATATCCAAACCGGTAAAGACGCCAACGGCCGCCGTGATTTGCTGGCCAGTGCGCGCGTGATGTCGGAGGCACACCTAGTTGGCGTGCAAGAAGTGTATGCCCCGAGTCTCGGTAACCTGATGGGTGTTGGTCGTGCGCAAACGCCGCGTATCGCGGAACATGGTGGATTCGGCTGGTTGTTTTGTGCGACGCGGCGACGATGGTTGCGTGAACACCGCGGAAATGCACTGCTAAGTAAACTCCCCATTAAGGACTGGGTAGTTGAGATGTTGCCGGACCAATCCAATAAGAGCTTTCGCAATATGACGGTGGCAGAAGTTACTTGGAAAGGGCAGCAGTTCCATTTTATCAACACGCATTTGCATACACGTGGTGGACGCGAGACGCAGTTAGAGATCGTGTTGCAGGAGTTTGCTAAATACCCGCGTGCGATTTTGGTCGGCGACTTCAATAGTCGTGCTGAAACGACCGCGTTGGCTAATGCGCTCAAAGACATCGACGTGGTGGATGCCGTCGCCGTCGCTGGGCTCGATCTGGATAACCGAGATCGTATCGATTGGATTTTAACTCGTGGATTTAAGGTGCTAGACGGCGAGATGGTCGAGATTGGCGTTTCGGACCATCCCTACTACGCCGTGACGCTGGATTATAAATAGCCCAACGAACCACCGCATCAAGCGATATAATGAGGTGTCTGTGTTGTTGCAGCAGACGCCGTTAGTTCCGTGTAGGTAAACAAAACTACCACCTTTAACCGTTCTTACAAGAGGAGCAGCCCATGCTAAAAGAATTTAAAGAATTTGCGATGAAGGGTAACTTCGTCGATATGGCCGTTGGTATCGTTATTGGTGCCGCATTCAGCACCATTGTTAAATCGTTCGTAGACGACATCATTATGCCAGTGGTTGGCTATATGACCGGTGGCGTTGATTTCAGTGATCTGTTTGTAGTGATTGATAACCCGGTAGAGGGAGCAACATACGCAACCTTGGAAGCGGCATCTGAAGCTGGCGCCGTGACCGTAAACTATGGTGTGTTTATTAACGCACTGGTGACTTTTCTGATCGTCGCGTTTGTGCTGTTCATGGTGATTAAAGGCATGAATAAAGCCAAAGCAGCGTTGGAAGAAGAAAAAGAAGCAGCGCCATCTGAGCCTTCAGCGGAAGTGAAACTGTTGACTGAGATTCGCGACCAATTGGCGAAAAAATAAAGCCTCGGATCAGGCCAGGGAACGGCACTGAACTGAATAGATCGTCGGCCCACAGAATGCGCTAGTGCGTTTAATTGCTCTGGCCCTCATTCGTTGAAGGTGTTTGGGGTCGACGATTTGCTAAACCATCGTGGCGCATTAATGTGCCGATTTGGTTAGTTTCAAGGTATCGGATGCCTCGATTTGCCATATTAATCGCGGAAGGCACATCATCGAGATTGTATACCGCCCACTCCCAATTACCGCGCCAAATACCTTCGTCCTCTGTAGGGAGGAGATTTGTATCGCAAAACACAAAGTCGGGTTGCAGCCGTCGCGCGGTTGCTTCGGTTTGGTCGTTCCAGGCTGGTAATACCCAGCCAGTGCGTAGTGAGCCGGTTTTACGCGTGTATTCGATAACATCCGCATTGAATGAAATGATCACGCACTGAGTTGCAATGTCTGCCTTATTTATTTGGTGTTCAACCTGGTCTATAAATAGCGGGATGCCAAACCGGTCTATGGACTCCTGTTTGATCTCAACGAAGGTGGTAACATCGGGCACCGTGGCGGCCCACTTAGCGTATTTTTTGAAGGTGGTGAATGCGTTGTCACTAAATTCATCAGCGAATCGTGCCGGGTAGCTGGCGCGCATGGCTTTAAAGTGCTTAGCCTGTGTATCGCGGATGTCCACATCAATGCCCGCCATTCGCGCCAGGCTTACGTCGTGATGCAATACCGGCACGTGGTCGGCCGTCATTTGCAAATCCAGCTCCATAAAGCGCGCACCATGCTGATACGCCGCCTCATAAGCCAGCAATGTGTTTTCAGGGTAGCGTCCAGAATAACCCCGATGTGCCACCAATATCGGTGGTGCACCTTCCAACCGAAGGTGGTTACTCGTTACAAGCAAATCGTCCTCCCCGTTATCCACCATGTTATTCTCACCTTACCATTAACTTTCTGTATGCGGCCAGCTTTTTGCGCCATTGAACTGCGTGATCAAACTTCTAGATAATGCCTTTGCCAACCTGTCGCCCGATGAAGTCTTAAATAGTATCGAGCAATTTGGATTTCAATGTGACGGTCGACTTTTAGCGCTTAATAGCTATGAAAATCGCGTTTACCGCGTTGGCTTGGCAGACGGTCAAAGCCTGGTGGCGAAGTTCTATCGGCCGCATCGCTGGAGTGATGAGGCGATCCTGGAAGAGCACGAATTCACCACTGAATTGGCTGAGTTGGAAATCCCTGTGGTGGCGCCCATGCAGGTCGAGGGCGAGACGCTACTAAGGACCGAGGCGCATCGCATTGCCTTGTTTGTGAATCGCGGTGGTCGTGCCCCGGATCTGGAAAGTAATGAGCATCTTGAGCAGCTCGGTCGCTTTATGGGGCGAATTCATCGTGTAAGTCAAAGCGGCGCATTTACACATCGGCCGACCTTGGATGCAGATTCCTTCGGCCATGAACCACGCACATTTATTCTGCAAAACGATTTTATTCCCGCCGATCTGGTCGATGCTTATGCGTCGTTGACCGAGCAACTGCTCAACGAAGTAGCCTTGTGTTACGCGCGTGCAGGCGACGTGCGCATGATCCGAACCCATGGTGATTGCCACCCGAGCAATATTTTGTGGACCGATGATGGTCCGCATATCGTGGACTTTGATGATGCGCGCATGGCACCGGCGATTCAGGACCTGTGGATGTTTTTGTCTGGGGATCGCGCCGATCAAACGGTTGGCCTGGATGCGGTATTAGCCGGTTATACCGAGTTTTGTGATTTTGATGCACGCGAATTGCATCTTATTGAAGCGCTGCGGACATTGCGGTTAATTCACTACTATGGGTGGCTCGCCAAACGCTGGGACGACCCAGCTTTCAAATTGGCGTTTCCCTGGTTTAACACGCAGCGGTGCTGGGAAGATCACATCCTCAGTTTGCGTGAGCAGGCTGCTGTGCTGCATGAGGAGCCATTGGTTTGGTACGGCTAATTTAGTCTAAGGTAGCCGCGGCAACGCTAAGCGCCGACCTTGTCGTTTTGCCGGATGATAGATAGGCTCGACCGAGCCGGTCATACACAGCGCCAGAGCTTGGATCAATAAAGCCGCCATACCACGGAGTCGAGGCTGGCAGTTGCGGTGGTGTTGTCAGACTAAACACGATTTCGATACCCGCTTGCTGAGTCTTGGCATGCAGTGCGCACACCGCCACAATGGGTTTGCAACCACTGTTCGGATCAGCCACCACACTCGCGAGTTCGACTGCCTGTGAACGTTGTAGCGCACTCAGTCGGGTTGCCCAAACGCGCTCGCCATCAATGCGTCGCATCGCCGTTTCTCCGGTTTCGACATCATCGAATGGGTGTCCGGTATCGATAGTTAGCGGCGGCCCACTTAAACTGCGAAACAAGACAAACAGGAACGCCAACCCGAGTGCCAGAAACATCCACTGCACCACTTTGAGCAAGGTCTCTCGCTGCATTACTTAATCGCCTTGACGCTGTCGATGGTGACGCGCCAGTTAAGATTGCTTACCAAGGCGTCGACCGGCTTAAAGTCCAGATTCTGAGTCTTGCTTGATTGCGCATCGCGAGGGACATTAAACAAGGTGTCACGGGTGACCTGAGCCAACACTTGACAGTCATCAGGGCGCACGCACTGTTCGGCGACTACCGTGTAGCGAACGCGAGTGACGTCAGCGTGCGTTGCGGTGTTTTGTAGACACAGCGTGACATCAAAATTAGTGCGATACGTGTGCGCTACCTCAAGACTGCACACTCGGATTTCATTGGCGTCGACCACACCGGTCTTAGGGTTTCGCCCCAGCCCGTCAAACCACGCGCCGAGTAACGCGAGCAACACCGTGATGCTCGCCAGAATAATGCGTGTGCGCTTGGGAAAATTGGATAAAAACAGTACCCAAATTAACACCAAAACTAAGACAACAATGACAACTCTAATCACAGGCTTCTCAGAAGTTTAATGTCGATGACATGGTTCGCTAAGGTAATATGACTGGCATGATAGCACCTCATGTCATAACATCGTCAAAGACTCAAATTACGGATGCAGTGAATGCCGATTGATAAATTAACGCACAAGTCGATCTTGAAGGCGATGTTCAAAGATCAGATGATCTCGGTGGCCGAAGCAAAACGCATTGATGCCAATTTGCTGAACGACCACACGGATCACCTGCATCCCCTAGCGGGCATCGCTAAGAGCTTGCCGACGCATGAGCAGACGGGCAAGAAAATCACCTTAGAGTATCTCTCCGAGTGGTTCGCCAAGCAGGTGGACGTGCCGTATTTTGTGATCGACCCGTTGAAGATCGATATCGGTTCTGTGACCCAGGTGGTCGCACCGCAGTTTGCGAAGAAGCATGGCTTTCTTGCCGTTAGTAACTCACCGGAATTTGTCACGCTGGCGGTTAAGGATCCGTTTGATCTTTCCTGGAAAGACGATCTCGAAAATCTGTTGCGCAAAGAAATCCACATTGTGTTTGCCAACCCCAATGAGATCGACCGCTATGTGTCAGAGTTCTATACCCTGGCCAATTCGATCAGCCGTTCCACTATTTCGGATGAGCGCACGGGCGTTAGCATCCAACAGAATCTGGAGCAACTGGTGGACCTTGGGCGTCGCGGTCAGCTGGATGCCGAAGACCACCACATTGTGCAATTGGTGGACTGGCTGTTGCAGTACGCATTTGAACAACGCGCCAGTGATATCCATTTAGAGCCGCGCAAAAACATGGGTGAAATGCGCTTTCGTATCGACGGTATTTTGCATCACGCCTATCAGGTGCCGCCCAATGTGTTGCTGGCTATTATTGGCCGCTTAAAAACGCTGGGTCGTATGGATATCGCCGAGAAACGTCGCCCCTTGGATGGTCGCTTAAAAACGCGCACACCGGACGACAAAGAAATCGAGCTGCGATTATCCACCATCCCTACCGCCATGGGCGAGAAGATGGTGATGCGGATTTTCGATCCGGAAGTCCTGCAACGAGGATTTGAACAGCTCGGTTTAAGTGATCGAGAACTGACTGTTTGGAATCAATTAACGTCGCACACCAATGGCATCATATTGGTGACTGGTCCAACCGGATCGGGTAAGACCACCACCTTGTACTCCACGCTCAAGCAGTTGGCCACCAGCGAAGTGAATGTGTGTACGATCGAAGACCCGATCGAAATGGTCGAGCCATCGTTCAACCAAATTCAGGTGCATAACTCGATTGACCTGACCTTTGCCGCTGGTGTGAAGGCCTTGCTGCGTCAGGATCCGGACATCATCATGATCGGTGAGATTCGCGATTTGCACACCGCGGAGATGGCGATTCAGGCAGCGTTGACGGGTCACCTGGTCCTCTCTACCTTGCACACGAATGACTCACCGTCTGCCATCACACGTTTATTGGAGTTAGGCGTGCCAGCCTACCTCATTAATGCCACCGTGCTGGGCGTCATGGCACAGCGTTTGGTGCGCACCTTGTGCCCGAATTGCAAACAACCTGATGAATTGGATCCGGCCGTTTGGGAAAGCTTTTCCGACGGGATGGATTTAGAACTTGAATCGCCGTGCAAACCGGTTGGTTGCATCGAGTGTCGACAGACTGGCTTTTTAGGTCGTGTCGGCTTGTACGAGATGCTCGAGATGACTTCGTCTCTTAAATCGCGTGTTAAACCGGACTCAGATCTTGAATCGCTGCGGGCGCAGACCCAAGCAGATGGCTTGCTGACCTTGCGATACAGCGGGGCCAAAAAGGTTTCGCAAGGGCTAACGACGATTGAAGAAGTATTGCGTGTTACCCCGTTTGTGGCGTAACGTATTGTTATGTCTGAATTAATGCGACCTACCCGCACCACTGCGGAAGTGCAGCGTCGGCGTCTGCGTAGTAATTTTATTGGTAAGCAGCCGGATGAGCCACGGGTTCGTCGAGGCCGTCGTGGTCGGCGTAAACGCGGCTGGTTCTGGCGTTGGACCTTTCGATTAATTCTGCTGATTTGTTTTATCTCAGCCCTGCCGATGGTGGTATTGCGATACTACAACCCGCCGACCAGCGCCTTTATTGAATTAAACATTCGCAACAACAACACCAACATCAAACACAAATGGGTGGACTTCGAGGACATCTCCTTGTATTTCCCCAACGCGGTGATTGCGTCTGAAGATCAGCAGTTTCCAAACCACTTTGGCTTCGACATAAAGCAAATACGCGAGGTACTCGAAGACCGAGAAAACGGCATCTCGCGCGGCGCCAGCACCATCACGCAACAGACCGTGAAAAACCTGTTTCTTTGGCCAGAACGTAGCTATTTACGTAAGGGTCTGGAGGCCTGGCTGGTGGTGTGGATGGAGTTAATCGTCCCCAAGCAGCGCATTCTGGAGTTGTACTGTAATTTCGCGCAGTTTGGTAAATCGGTATTTGGTATTGGTGCCGCCAGTGAGTATTATTTCGGCATTCCAGCGCGTGACCTAACACCGTATCAATCGGCCTTGATCGCCGCCAGTTTGCCAACACCATCGCGCTCAAATCCAGCTGACCCATCAGACTATCTGAAAGAACGTGCAGCCTACATTCAAGACCAGATGCCGCGTATCGGTGGTCGCCGCATGGTGCGAGACCTGTAGCAGGGCCGCCCTTATTTTTTAAATACGATTATGACCAACAGACAATATCCAACTACGCGCATGCGCCGCACGCGCAGCGCCCGATTCGCCCGCCGTCTGGTACGCGAAAACACTTTAACCACCAACGACCTAATATTGCCGGTGTTTGTGATTGAAGGCGAAAACCGCACTGAAGCGGTGCCGTCCATGCCGGGTGTGGAACGCATGACCATGGACTTGGTAGTGAAAAAAGCCCAACGTTTAGATGAGCTTGGTGTGCCAGCAATTGCGTTGTTCCCAGTGGTCGGTGAAGCAAAAAAATCCCTGTTGGCGGAGGAGGCTTATAACCCGGATGGCCTGGCTCAACGTACGGTTCGAGCCATCAAACAAGCGGTGCCAGAGCTCGGCGTGATTACCGATGTGGCCCTTGATCCATTCACCGTGCATGGCCAAGATGGCATTCTCGATGACGCGGGTTATGTGCTGAACGATGAAACCATCAGCGTGCTGGTCAAACAGGCCGTGTCGCATGCCGAAGCTGGTGCCGATATCGTCGCGCCGTCAGACATGATGGATGGGCGCGTGGCCGAGATTCGTGCCGCCCTAGAACTGGTTGGGTTTGTAAATACTCAGATCATGGCGTACTCCGCTAAATACGCCTCGGCATTCTATGGCCCGTTTCGAGACGCGGTTGGATCGGCGGGCAACTTAGCAGGCGCAGACAAATATACGTATCAAATGGACGTGGCGAATTCGGACGAAGCGGTGCACGAAGTGCAATTAGACATAGCCGAAGGCGCAGACTACGTGATGGTCAAGCCCGGTTTGCCGTATTTAGACATCGTGCAACGCATCAAGTTCGAGTTGAAGGTGCCGACCATGGTGTATCAGGTCAGCGGGGAGTACGCCATGCTCAAAGCGGCCGCACAGCAAGGTTGGTTGAACGAGCGCGAGTGCGTGCTGGAGTCCTTATTGTGTATTAAACGCGCTGGTGCTGACGCGATCCTCACCTACTTTGCGGAAGATGTAGCGCATTGGTTAACCACTGAGTCACACTAATGAGCTTACAATATCTGCACAGCATGCTGCGCGTCGGTAATTTAGACGCTGCACTGGATTTCTTCTGTAATAAATTGGGTCTGATCGAGACCAATCGCATGGAGAACGAGGCCGGTCGCTTTACGCTGGTGTTTCTGGCAGCGCCGCACGATCTTGCACGCGCCAAACAGGACAAAGCCCCACTGGTCGAATTGACCTATAACTGGGATGAAAACCAATACGACGGCGGCCGCAGCTTTGGTCATCTGGCTTACCGCGTGGACGACATTTACGCACTTTGCCAGTCTCTGATGGACCAAGGCGTGGTGATTAACCGACCACCTCGCGATGGGCATATGGCGTTCATTCGCACGCCGGATGGCATCTCAATTGAATTGCTACAAAAAGGCGATTCCCTGCCTGCGCAGGAGCCATGGGCATCCATGCCGAATACCGGCACTTGGTAGCGCACTGATCAATTTTGAGTTTGAAAATCGCTAGCCAGGCCGCATCTATAGATTAGTCAATCACAATCAACGGAGTTATTCGTGCTGATATCGAATATGGAAGTCATTCCGGGGCGCACCATCAAACAACATCTTGGCCTGGTGCAGGGCAGTACTGTGCGTGCTAAGCATGTCGGTCGCGACATCATGGCGGGCTTTAAGAACATTCTAGGTGGCGAGTTAGTCGGCTACACCGAACTCATGAGTGAAGCGCGTGAGGAAGCCAAAGAGCGCATGCTGGCGCAAGCACAGCAACTGGGCGCTAACGGCGTGATCAATGTGCGATTCGCTACCGCATCAGTCGCGCAAGGTGCGGCCGAATTGTTTGCTTACGGCACGGCGGTCATTCTCGACGATGCTTGAGCTGATCATCTTTTTGACCCTATTGGGGCTCGGCTACGGCGTCGGCTCGTACCGTGAGAAAAACCATTACGCCGACCTGGCAGTGCGTGAAAAAGCCCTCAGCCATATTGCCGTGTTTGATCATAAGCTTGCTGCAGAGCACGATTTTCAAGCTGGTGGTGATCTGGTGATCGGTAACGTGGTGGTGTCGTCGGATTACTTCAAAACTGTGGTAGCGACCATCAAAAAGTTCTTCGGTGGTCGCTTACGTAGTTACGAAACCCTGTTAGAGCGTGGTCGCCGTGAAGCCATTCTACGCATGAAGCAAATGGCGCACGAACAAGGCGCCGACTGTATCTACAACGTTCGATTTGAAACCGCGGCAACCTCTCAAGGTGCGTCGAATACTTTGAGTTCGGTCGAGGTGTTGGTGTACGGCAGTGCGGTACGACGATAACTAAGAATATATCGCACGACACATCGGCGAATAGCCGCATTCGGTGCTTGCTATCACCGCCAAAAAATGGAATTGTAGCGGTATGAAAACGAAAAAAGAAATTGTAGAAAACTGGCTGCCCCGTTACACCGGAATGGAGCTGGATAAGTTTGGTGAGTACATTTTGCTGACCAATTTTGCCAACTATTTAGACATCTTTGCACAACAAACTGGCGCAGAAATCGTCGGTCGAGATCGGCCGATGCCGTGCGCCACAGGTGATGGCATCACCATGATCAATTTTGGGATGGGCTCACCGAATACCGCGACCATTTGTGACCTCTTGAGCGCAATCAAACCCAAGGCGGTGTTGTTTCTGGGTAAATGCGGCGGTCTCAAGAAGAAGAATTCGGTTGGTGATCTGATCTTGCCAATCGCCGCGATTCGAGGCGAAGGGACCAGTAATGATTACATGCTGCCAGAAGTCCCCGCATTACCGGCGTTTGCGCTGCAAAAAGCGATCAGTACCACGATTCGAGATCATAAACGCGATTACTGGACTGGTACCGTGTACACCACGAATAGACGGGTCTGGGAGCACCATAAAGCGTTTAAACGGTATCTCCGCAAAACCCGTGCCATGGCCATCGACATGGAGACTGCCACCTTATTTTCGGCGGCGTTTAAAAATAAGTTTTCGGCGGGCGCGTTGTTACTCGTGAGCGACGTGCCAATGACGCCGGAAGGCGTTAAAACCGATGCCAGCGACGCGATTGCCACCAAGAGCCATGCCGACATGCACGTGGAAATCGGCATCGACAGCCTCAAGCAGTTAATCAACAACGCGCTGACCGTAAAGCATTTGCAGTTCTAAGTCATGGCCGGCAAAGCGAAGCAGATGCTGTGTAGTGTATTGGTGCTGGCCGGGCTTGCAGCCTGTGCACCACAGACCGGTCCAAGCGACTTATATGCCACTGAGCACGGTGCGTTAGAGCAAAAAACCCAAGACCTGACCACCTGGGCCGCCGAGTTGGCGGCCTTGTTGGCGGCCAATGATGCGGATGTTCAACAAGCATTCACCTTGGTCGAGACCGAACAAGCTCGGGCGCTCAGCGAGTCCGAAGTCAATGCGTTCCAAGAAGTTCAGCAGCGAATTCAAGCTCGCAGTGCCGACATCTCCGACTTGTTCGATCGAGGCAACGCCCTGCAAATGGCGCTGTTCAGTGATCTGTATCAACTGCTCGGCAAGTTGGACGCTGGGGCCAAGTACTGCGCACTGGATGAAAAATTCGAATCCAGCCTATCGCTCGTGCGTTCAGATATCTCCGGTGCCTGGCCAGAGTTGGAGTCTGCGTATCACAATGCGCTCCGCGCGGGTAGCGAACAGCTTGGTAATCGCGCTGGCTTCTCTTGCGAGGACTTCGGTGCCGCGTATGCACAAATGCGGGTCGACGCGCAGCAGCGGGTCGAACAGGTTAATTTCTTAATGGCCTCGTTTGCGCAGTAACGGGGGCTACTAATCCGCTAGCTTGGCTGCAACGTAGTCGAGTGCGCTCGTGACGGCCGCCACTTGGGCTAAGATGCAGTTTTCGTCGTCGACTTTTGGGCTGTCTGGATACACCTCGGTGGTGGTGCCAAACGCGGCAGTCGTTAACCCCGTGCACAGACCAAGTGCTTTCACTGGATAATTAATAACGCCGGTCTGAGTAATTGGCTCACCAATGATTCGTCCATCGGCATCCGCCGGCGCAATATGCGTGACCTTCGAAACCGCCTGAATAATGTGACCCTGTAATTCGTGCTGAGGGTTCTCGCTGTCGCCAACCAAGTAAAAGCCATCTGGAATATCCCAGATCTTGTGTGTCACATTGTCGCGTGCCGCCAACGCTGGTCGAAACTCAGAGTTGTCGGTGTCGGTGGTCTCGTGCAGGTCAATATGCAAATCAAACGTGCAATCCAAAGACTCGATATACGCCATCAAAGCGGCTGATTCCTCAGCAGGACTGTCTGTAACGAATGAACGGTTTGGGTCGACCGCATAGGGATTCCAGCGGTTAATCGTTTCATAGGCCCAGGGACTAATGCAGGGCGCGACGACCAGATTGAATCGATCAGCGTAGGCCGGTGCTTTGGTTTGAATAAAGCGCAGTGCGCCTTGCACACCACTGGTTTCATAACCGTGTACGCCGCCAGTCACGAGAGCGGTTAGCTTCTTCGAATCCCAGCGCTCGGGCTGAACCGCGAATAAGGGGTAGCGCGCTGGGTTGTAGCTCAATGCGCCGTACTGAACACACTGAAAGCCTGCGGGCAGCTGCGAAAGCGCGTCTAACACCTGATCTTGGTAGCGCCGTTTGACGGACTGCGCGTCGAGCCATTGTTGTCGTTCGGCGTCGCCCCATTTTTTGCCAGGTGTGCCAATAGGGTAGTTCGTGGAGTCAGTCATAATGTAAGTTGCTCATTGGCGGTCGCGTTAAGGTGCTTTCACGGAACGCGCGTATTTGAATTTGGTTTGCTATAGTAGTGCGCTTTCACACGAGTCACAAATTACCATGAAGAAAACTACCATCGCATCCGCACTATTGTTGGCTGCTTCCTTGGCTGCCTGTGAGCAGCAAACCACCACACCTGCCGCCGAAGAGCAAGTTGCAACACCGGCAGCTGAGGTCTCTGCACCAGTTGTCACGGAGTCTGCCGCTGAGGCCGAAAAGCCATCGCGATTTGATATTTACGCCGAGGTGGAATTGGATGTTGATCTCAGCAGTTTAAGCGAGCAACAAAAGCAGATGGTGAGTCTGTTGATTGACGCCGCCAAGATCACGGATGAGATTTTCTGGTTACAAGTGTGGGGCGACAAAACTGCCTTGTTGGAAAGTATCGAAGATCCAAAAGCACGTCAATTCGCGCTATACAACTACGGCCCATGGGATCGCCTCGATGCTGACAAACCGTTTATTGACGGTGCTGGCCCGCGCCCCGCTGGTGCACGTTACTACCCGGCTGACATGAGCAAAGAAGAGTTCGATGCCTGGGAGCAAGAGGGTAAAGACGGTTTGTACTCTATTGTGAAGCGCGCTGAAGACGGTAGCTTGAGTTTGGTGTCTTACACCGAAGCGTACGCTGACCAAATCAGCCAAGTTGCCGACTTGCTGCAACAGGCGTCTGAACTGGCGGAAGACGAAGGCTTTGCTAACTATCTGAAGCTGCGTGCACAAGCACTCCGCACTAACGACTACCAAGCGTCGGACATGGCTTGGATGGACAACAAAACCAATCAGGTTGAAGTCGTGATTGGCCCGATCGAAACGTATCAAGACGCCTTGTTTGGGTATCGTGCTGCGTTTGAAACCTTCGTGTTGGTTAAGGATATGGCCTGGAGCGAACGCTTGGCGCGGTTTGCAAAATACATGCCGGAACTGCAACAAGGTTTACCCGTGCCGGAGAAGTACAAAGCGGAGGTGCCAGGTTCCGACGCCGATTTGAATGCGTATGACATGGCCTATTGCGCGGGCGACTGTAACTCGGGTGCCAAAACGATTGCCATCAATCTGCCAAACGACGAGCAAGTACAACTCGAAAAAGGAACGCGTCGCTTGCAGTTGAAAAACGCCATGCGCGCCAAATTCGACAAAATCTTGCTACCAATTTCAGAGCAGTTAATTGCTGAAGACCAACGCAAACACATCACCTTTGATGCTTTCTTTGCCAACACCATGTTTCACGAAGTGGCGCACGGCCTCGGCATTAAGAACACCATCACAGGCAACGGCACCGTGCGTCAAGCGCTCAAAGAACATGCCTCGGCACTCGAAGAAGGCAAGGCTGACATCCTCGGCGTGTATATGATTCAAGCCCTGCGTGAGAAGAATGAAATCAGCGAAGGCGAACTCATGGACAACTACGTCACCTTCCTGGCCGGTATCTTCCGTTCAGTGCGTTTTGGTGCCAGCAGCGCACACGGCCGCGCCAACATGATCCGCTTCAACTACTTCAGCGACGCCGGTGCATTCACACGTGACGAAGCAACTGGAACCTACCGCGTAAATCGCGACGCCTTCGAAGCCGCAATCAAATCCTTGAGCGAGCACTTACTGGTATTGCAAGGCGACGGTGACTACAACAAAGTCGCCGAATTTGTCGACGCCAAAGGCTCAGTCAGCCCACAATTACAAGCGGACCTAGACCACTTAGCCGCCGCCAGCATCCCGGTAGACATCGTCTACAAGCAAGGCAAAGACGTGTTAGGTTTGTAAGCTCGCCGCAACATGCAAACAAAAAAAAGCCTCCGAAACTCGGGGGCTTTTTTATGTCTTTTATGCACTGAAAAATCTCTCTACAGTGACCCTGTTTCACAAGCCCGCCACTGTCATTCTGAGCAAAGCGAAGAATCCCCACGAGTCACTTTATGCCTAAACACACCCAAACTTTGCCACCTCTAATAATAAACAAAGCGAAAAAATCAAAGCCTAAGATATTCCATTGAGAATGTTATTACGCACTGCTAGGATTAATAGCGTGCACACGCACTATCACACCAAGGGAGAACGAGGGAATGAGTAAGAGTAGGGGTAAAGTAGAGAGTTATGGAAGTATCTCCAAATATCAATTTGGGCGGATTCGAGTGTGCCCAAGATTGAGCGGTTAGCTTCATGGGAGCATAAATTGAGCCTCAACGATTTCATCCCGTATATCGCCCTGGCTGTTTCCCTTACAGCTCTTTATTTTGTGGTCAGGAACTATTGGCGTAAAACTGGAACACATATTAAAGGGCAGTTTAGCATTGTTTCAAGCGCGTTCGCTGAAGACAAATACGTTGGAAGTATCACACTAGAGAACTTCAAAGATAGGTCCGTAATTATTTTCAAAGTTTTTCTTCGAGTTGGGCCGAACTATTACATCGAACTTGATGATTTCGAGCATGATCCAAAAATTCTCAAGCCGTATGAGTCATATACAAATCACTTTGGGCCAGTGGATTTCTACGTAGTGAATATGAATCGAATAAAGCTCAACAAGCTACTTGACTCAAGAAAGGTAAAGAAGAGCCTTGTTCTATCAACTTCCCACGGAAAATATGTGGTTAGCGAATGGATAAATAGATGGGATCCCGTATATGATTTTTTTAAGAATCACATGACAGCTTCGGTTATACCAATGCGTCCCACTGAAAGCGCTGGCTACTATGGTTCAGACGTGAAGTATCTGGTGAATCTGCACACTGAGGATGGACACAAGAAAACAGTTCCGGTGTACTCCAGCGATTACAACTATCCTAGATTTGAAAAATTTAGACTTACTGAAGAGTCACTTTCTTCTCGAGAGAATCTTGAGAACTTCTTAACGGACCAAGCTGTAAATGGGAATCTTAAATGCCTTGATGTTGAGGTCATTGACGCTGACCAACTTAGGAAGAAAACCTATGGTGATGGCTTCGAAAAGCCATTTGATGCTGAGTATTACAGCTGGATTTCCTATGTTGTCGTTGGGAAATTGCTAACCGTATGGAGCAATATTCGGCTCTATTTTATAAACCGTAAGCACTAAAAGGCTAAAAAAGAATTGTATCGGATAAGCCGGTGAATGCAGGCGTTATGCCCTTATCAAGGATTAATCAATGAATGAATATGTTCTAAGAGAAAAAATTGTTGATGCTGCATCAACCGGTCTCGCTAATTTTTCTACTGAAATATCTGAAAAATATCCAGAAGAAGATTTCTATGGTTTTTCCTTTTACCTGGATAGTGATATTTCAAGTGTTTGCACAATGGCTAATAGCAAACAATCTGCTGAAAGAACTAGAGTTAAGTATCAAAAATGTAATGGTATCAATGAAAATACTAAGTGGACTGTTAGCGAGTGGAGTTATGACGACAAAGGCTCTGATGCTTTTGAAGAGCTTAACAAACTATTAGCATATGCCTACGAGAATATCGGTGGGCAATATGATCCACATGATATGAATTTTTATAAGTACAAGCTGTATTGTTATAATGCCCTATCTTCAGGCATTAAAAGATATTCCAAAACAAATCGTAAAAAAGGTCTTTTTCTTTCAATTGATGAAGGTGATGCGGAGTTTTTAGGTGTTGCAAGACACTTTTACTCAGTATTTGAGCATAATAATATTTTTACTACCTTCAGGTTTTCTTTTAGCTATTTACATGGATTAGGTATTTTTTTACTACTGATTGGTATAGTTACAAGACCTATAAGTAGAGGATTTAGTTTTGGCTAAAAAACATAACCAGCGCTGCCAGCAGCTTGCGCCTATTGCACACCTTCAGTATTCAATGCAAAAGTCACAATCTGTTGCCACCCGTAGTTGCGGGTACTATGCCTAAAGAGGAGAGGTTGCAGATTTGGCATCTAAAATTACTCCTCGGCTGATCGAGCTTACCTACGAAGCAGCCTTAAAGTCATATTGGCGTCGAAACGCGTTGCGGAAATTTCTTCTCGCGTCTCACGTTGCTGGAACCTTTGTTGCCACATGGACTGACGAGGAGTCGAAAAGAGATCTGTTAGATAGGTTGTTCCCAAAACTGCAGTCTACCGACAAGGGAAAAGCGGTCATTTTTCAAATGGCAAGGAGCCTATCCGAGCAATCAACTTTTCCTGATTTGCGCAATTGGGAAGATTCGGGTCAAAAAATTCAAGAGGCCCACAAGGCTGTTCAAGAGCTGAAGACTTATCTCGTACAGCAAGACGAACAGATCCGTAGCGAAAAAGAAAGGGCTGAGGCGCGAGAACGAGCTCGTGCGGAGCGTGTCAGAATCCAGCGTTCGATAACCGATAAAGCCAAACTGCAGCAGCAACTTGATGACATGCATCTCAAGGTAGGTACGCAGAAAGGTGGCTACGAGTTCGAAAGTTGGTTTTATGAGCTTCTGGATTTCTGCGAAATCGTGAATCGGAGGCCCTATAAGAGCGGTGGCAGGCAAATCGATGGTTCGTTGACTCACGAAGGCACAACCTACCTCGTCGAATTGAAATTCACAAAAGAGCAGTCTGGAGCCACAGATATCGATTCGCTAAAAGCAAAGGTGAACAATATGGCCGATAACACTATGGGCATAATGGTCTCAATATCTGGCTATAGCAGTACCGCGATCTCGGAAGGGTCTGGCTCGAAGACAACATTACTCATATTGGATGCCAGCCATTTGTACTTGTTTCTTTCCGGTGCCATGGGGTTCGGAGAAATTGTTTCGAGAGTGAGACGCCATGCTTCGCAAACGGGTGAAGCTTACTTACCAACGAGCCAGTTCCATGGTTGAGAATGTTATTGCAAGGCAATTCGTCGCTCTGCGCTCCGCACTTGCTCGGGCACGCCTCCGCCATTTTTGGTTCAGCAACCGCTTTTGTGTTAGCGCCGATCAACACGGCGCTATAGTATAGAAGGCCGGAATCTGACAATGAATAAAAAATTAATTGTTACCTTTGTATTTTTAAGCATCCCACAAGCAAATGCTATTTCTGTGAGTGATTGGTGGGAAATCTGCATTCAAGATCGCAATTTGCAATCTACATGTTTGTTGTTAGTTCGCAGTCTAGAGAGTGGTATCAAAGCACAGGCCGCGTTCTCATCTATACAAGAAACTGAAAGTTTAGAAAAGTATGTCGCGGCTAAAAAGAACGGTTTTTGCTGGGAATCGTCAATCAAAGAGAATTGGTCCGTTAAACTCCAATATTTCAATGCATATGTTAATGATCTCTATTATCAAGAAGAAAAACGAAGTAGTGATATAGGTTTAATATATAGAAGTTGGCTTGCAGATAAATATCCAATATCAAGCTGTAAGGGAAGGTAGCAGTAACAACTGTACTTCCACTCGACTCTCGCTAATATTGAACGAATAAGAAAAATTCAATCGCTTATTCGCAAGTTCAGCGTTACCACCATACAGGACTTAGACTCATTGTTGCAGTGAGTCAAATCCGAGCGTTCTAAACCCCTAAGCATTAACTCCGCTATCTTCCGCCAAAATTGCTTGCTCGCCTACAACAAAACCCAAACAACTCAACTTAGACCATTGTTTTACGTTATTCTTGCCTGAGTCGTTTCACTCCTAAGTACGCCTTCAGCTTTTCGTTTTAACAATGCTCACATACCGCCCAGATATAGACGGATTACGCGCCATCGCGGTGGCGAGTGTGGTGCTTTACCACTTGCAAGAAACGTGGTTGCCAGGTGGCTTTGTCGGCGTTGATATTTTCTTTGTCATCAGCGGCTACTTGATCACCAAACTCATTCATTCAGAACTGGTGAAGACCGGCACGTTTAGCTTTAAGCACTTTTACGTTCGCCGCATCCGCAGGCTGCTACCGGCATTGTTGGCCACCTTTCTGTTTTGCATGGTTTTTGCGTATTGGCTGTTTTCACCAACGCACCTGATTGAGTTTGCGCAGTCTTTAGTAGCGGCGATTTTCAGTGTCAGCAATATTTTCTTTTGGAACCTCAGCGATTACTTTGACGCCGACGTCGCATTCAAGCCGTTGTTGCACACTTGGTCTTTGTCAGTCGAGGAGCAGTTTTATTTAATTTGGCCGGCGCTCTTGACGGGCCTATTTGCGATTACACGAAAGTCAGTTTTACCCATTGTTGTGTTGCTGTTTGGGGTAGCAAGTCTGCTGTTTAACATCGCTTTATTCAGTGACAACAGCGCGCTGCTAGCATGGTTGACGCCGACCGATAATGAGACGACGCTCAGTGCTGCCGCCACCGCGTTTTACTGGCTGCCGTTTCGCGTATTTGAGTTTGTGATTGGGGCGTTACTGGTTTGGACCAGGAGTCCACAACGCCGGATTGTCGCCGAGGGCCTTTTTGCCATTGGCTTCGTCATGGTTTTGAGCTCGTTTTTTCTGCTCAACAGCAAAATGATTTTTCCATCGGTCACTGCGTTGACACCAACCTTGGGCGCGGCGCTCATGATCTACAGCGGCGCTAAGCATCGATTAAGTTGGATTGTGTCTAATCGGGGCATGGTGGGCTTGGGCTTAATAAGCTATTCGCTGTATCTAATTCATTGGCCGATGATCGTGTTTTACTCCTATTGGATTGCGCGCGACCTCACACTAATGGACACGGCCATGTTGATCGTCGCCTCAGTGTTGCTTGCGTATCTGATGGTTCGGTACATCGAACAACCATTCAGGAAAATAAAAGTTCGTGCTGCCAACTCCAACTCATCACCAAACCGACCTTTTTTACTAGCATCGACACTCGCTGCGTTACTCACCGTTGCGATCAGTCTAAACGCGGTGACGTCGAAAGGCTGGTTGTGGCGCTACCCGGCTGATGTTGTGGCACAGCTTAGCTACCAAAAAGGAGACTACACCGACTTCTTTTGGGCCAACATTAA
>JAUHZM010000021.1 GCA_030426005.1 Gammaproteobacteria bacterium | reverse complement strand
ACGCCATGCGCCTTGAAGTCATCTACTCGCGCAGCCAAGTAAGGATACCCATCTTTGGCGTTTGCGCTATAGATATGTTTGAAATCAATCGCAATCTTGGCTTCTTCCGGCCCAAAAATACGATCCCCAAAGTACTGGTTTGGCTGCAACACATGGAGGTACTTGATGTCATTGGCGGTCGCGAGTTTGTGCATCAGTATCGACGTGTCACGCCAGTAGTCAGCAACATTGCTAAAGGCTTGAGTGCGAGTTAGAGACTCCCTGCTGGGGTTTAGATAAACGACGGAGTCCTTCGATGGCAGTGAGTGGATCGATTGATACCGAACTATGGCCTCACTTAAGTCGTGAACAGCGATGTTTCTAATCGTGGTCGCCCAGAACCAACCAACCGCGAGATTGCTCTGATTAGCCAACTCAGCCATTCGGTTTATCCGTCGCTTTAATCGACTGATTTCTGCCAGCGCCTCAATTTTTTCCGCACTCAATTCTGACTGGTTCAAGATATCCATCATCTCGAGCATATGCCCCGCGCTTGGCATCGAGATCGCCACACCTCGCTGAGTATTCTTCTCCGACAACACGATCTCATTGAAGCCGTCCAGATTAATGACGGTATCAAAGTGCTGACCGATAGACAGAAAATAACTGAGTAATTGTAGCTGTTGAGGTTGTTTATAGCCGCCCTGTGCAAACGCCAGCACAATGATTTTCTTATCTTTATATCTTGGGTCTGCCTGCAGGCCACGAATAATGACGTCACGACTTTGAGCAAAGACCTGCACCGCCACGGAACCACCAAAAATCCCGATGATGTGCTCTTCTTGGTTGGACTTCACATAGGGGTAATCGAATCCAGCGGACCTAAAACCGAAATTGTTGTACTCTCGATTGGAGAAGCGTGCGCCTGGCGCATAGTTCATGTAACCGAAATAGGGATGTATATACTTTTTTAGCGCAACTTTTCCTTGCTCGACTTCGGGTAGCAATGCAAGCTGAGGTCGTTGTTGATAGAAATTCGTTCCCTGCTGTACTCGGTGTATTAAGAACGCTGAAAGCTCGAGTAACACGAACAGAATCGTCGCATTGATTAAGCCAACCTTAAGCCAGTAAAACACGCGGCGCACAATTAAAGTACGATTACACTGCGGGTTGCTGCGAAGCTTTGTCACGAGCACAAAGAAAATACGCCCAAGCAATTAATACCAGCTGTAGGGGGCCACGAATCAGCAAATAAGCGGGCCCCGACTGATGACCACCCAAGCCAACACTGTTAATCGCCGCATAGATATTTGCTGGAAAGAACAACACGAACACAGCAATCGCCAGTTTGGCAGCTAATGGCTGGGACCTAGGGATAAATAGGGCAATACCGATGGCCAGCTCGAGCACACCGGTCAGATACACTAGAAGCTCACGTGCTGGTGCCCAGGGTGGCAGCATATCCACCATACCTTGAGTCTTCACGAAATGGCCCAAAGGAAAAAACAAGAAGGCGATCCCCAAACCCCAGCAGGCCGTGTGCTGAATTGCAACAGCCTTGCCGGTGACCTTTGTGTAAATGAACGCGGCCACCATGGGGCTGATTAACAGGGCTAAAATAATAATCACGTTGGTCATAATACAATCCGGTCAATCAATATTGGGGGCGCCTTGTGCTATTTGAACGTTAACACAGGGCATTGGGGCAGTTCCGTTTGATCTTAATTGTTAGCCCAAAAGTTTCGATTCAAGCAAGGTTTTTAGCGACTCAGGCAGAACCTTACGAGCAGCTCGGGTGATGCGTGCTTCATTTTTTTGCCACACAACGCCTAAATAAATCACATCTAAACCGATCATACTCAAGGCGACGGGGAACAGCCAACTGTCTTTAAACACGTCCGATGCCAAGTGGCCAAGGTAGAAGCAGCCCAAGGCACCAAAAACCACTAAGGCCTTGCGCACTATTACGACGTCAGCACAGTTGTTTCTGCTTCGGCGGCGTTCAGAGCATAAACTTCCCTTTTGGGTAAAACGGGTTGATGTGATTTCGGATTACATTCAAGTTCAAAAAGCTGAAATCAGCCAGACCTAGAACACTAGGTCGTGGCTGTTTCACTACCCCACTTTATCTAACACAGGTGTGACTGCGTCAAGTTCCGTCGAGTCGATACCCGCTAGCATCGTCTCTGCAGTCTGGCCGTAAGTCACTTTTGCGTTTTGATAGGTTTCAAGTCCAACCGCGGTCAGATGCACCAAACTCACCCGAGCATCACGCGCGTTCTTCTGCTTTTCTACCAGATGCAATTTTTCCAGCGGATTCAATAAGCGTGTCACACCCGATGCGCTCAGATTTACCGATTGCGCCAAGCTGGCACGATTCAACGTTTTTTCAGGCGCGTTCGCCAACTCATGCAATACATGAAATTCGCTGAGACTCACACCATGAATCGCTAAAGACATGCCAAGCCGTTTACTGATTCGACCCTGCAATGCGTTTATCGATAACACAAAATTTAAAGCTGATTGAGACATAGTTTCTCCCTCTTGTTATTTACTTGATCGCTCAACTATATATCAACCATTAATCACAGGCAATAAAAAAGTGGTGTCCCGTTCTGGGTACACCACTTTTATTAAGGTGTTCGCTACGTGGTCTACTTTTTCTTGCCGCGTAAACGTTGACTGATTTCTTCAACTTTTTCTGCCGCCTCGCGAAGGCGCTCAGGAATGTCCATGAAGGAAGACAAACCACCACCGAAACGCTCTTTGAACTCTTCTACGCGTTCTTCGAGTGATTCGCGACCTTTGCTGACGCTCTCTTCAAGCTCGCCTTGCATAGATTGTCCGCGTTGAACCAAGTCGGCGAATACTTTCTGACCTTCGGCGTTGATTTCTTCGTACTTGTCTTGCACGTCTTCATAGCGTTCAGATAGTTCTTCATACGCACGCGAGTACGCACCGAGACCCGCTAACCAAATATTCTTTGCCATGGCTTCCGCTTTGTCACCGCTCAAGCCAGACAAGTTATCTTTCAGCATGGCTTGCAATTGATCGATGCGGTTCTCAACTTTCTTGGCTTCAGCCTTAGTGGCTTTCTTGGCTGTTTTCTTTGCGGCAGTGGCTTTCTTCGTCGCCGCTTTTTTTACTGACTCCGCTTTCTTGGTTACCTTCTTAGTCGCCTTTTTGCTTGCAGCCGTGGCTTTCTTTGTTACCTTTTTGGTTGCTTTCTTCGCCGTGCTTTTTGCAGTAGCAGCCTTTTTGCTGACCTTTTTGGTTACTTTCTTCGTTACCTTTTTGGCGGCTTTCTTCGCCACCTTTTTGGTCTCTTCTGCTTTCTCTGCAACTTGCTCTACAGCATTTTTTTCATCTGCCATGTTTGTTCACCTGAAATGTGTGCAGGTCAGTTTGACCGAGCACGGTTCGTGTTTTAGATGGCAATAAGTTTAGCGCTGCAGGTTAGAAACTGCGCCCTAATTAGAATCTGGATTCTAATCGTTGAATCCCGCGCTAGGCGGGCAAATGCTCGTCCAGAACTTTGTTCATTTCACGTTCCAATTGTGGTGCCAATGCGCGCGTCATAAAGCCTAACTTTACATTGACAGTCAGTTCCCCAGCACGCGGTTCAACCGTGGCATCTACGCCAGCGGTATGACGATACCGATAGTTTTCACCATCGGGTTTATAGCTACCACCGAACTTGGCTGTAAGCTTACCGAGCAGTTTTTCAGCCAAGGCATTGCATTCTTCTGCGTTCAAGTCGAGTTCGCGTTTTACGTGGATTTTGCTCATGGGGTCTCAATCGTCGATGAAAGGTAAAAAGTGAAGATACAGATGTTCTTCGATGCTGGTTTGCGTTTTCTTGGTGGTGATTAAATCATCGTAGCTACCATAACTGATCAGTGTATAGAGCAAGTTATCAGCCAGCATTTCAGACGCACTGGAGGAGTCGGCTACCTGAGCCTTATCCATAATCAGCTTCACTAGACTACTTAATGTCTGATACAGCAAACTCAAGAGCTTGGCGATGGATTCACGCAGCGTCACATAGCGTTTATGTATTCCACGCAGGTCCTGACTGATGAATCTAAATTGTTGCAGGATGTCGGAGATCACGGTCAAGCCGGCCAGCGTTTCCTTGGTATTGCCTCGTGCCTGTGCAGCGATTTGCTGTAAGGCCACCAACACGCGCGCATGAAACTGGGCATACAACTCTTCGACCACTTGCTCCTTGCCTTTGAAATGGTAGTAGAGATTCCCTGGACTAATATTCATTTCATGCGCCAAGTCCACACTGGTCACCACACTCTCGCCGCGCTCGTTGAGGAGCACCAGCGCGACATCCAGAATCAGGTCTCGTGTTCGCATTTTCGCCATGCAAAGAGTGTATGCCGAAACCACTGTACTTAACAATACAATTGCATGACGCCCTCGACGCTGAAAGGCTTCACCGTACAAACAAAAAAAAGGTCCGCCGGAATGACGAACCTTTTAAGATAGCAGGCCTTAATACCCGCCTAGGAGGAATGAAGTCCGAAATTACGCGGACTTCTTAAGGTCTTTGCTCAGCGAATCCAGCTTGGCAGACAAATCTTGCAAACGAGCAGGGATATCTACCTTTGCACTCAAGCCAACCAACTTACCTTTCGCTTCTTCAATTTTGTCTTCAATGCTACTGCGACCTTCTTTCAGGCGTGCTTCCGCTTGGTCCTGAACTTTCTCGCCGCGTGCAACCAAGTCCTCAACCAGATCCCGACGATCACTGTTCAACTTGGTGTAACGGGCTTGCAGCTCATCACCCAGCGCGTTGTAGCGACCAACGACTTCTTCATACGTTTTGCCAGCAGCGCCCAAACCTGCAAACCAAACTTGTTTGGCTACATGTTGTGCTTTCTGTACGTTGGCAGTGACTTTCGCGAACACGCCTTCAGCGGCGGTTTCAACGGCATCTTCTACCGCGTCCACTACATCTTCCACCGCATCAACGGCTTCTTTCATTTCAACTTTTGCTTTCGCAGATGCTTTTTTCACTTTTGCGGTGCTGGTTTTTGCAGCACTGGTTTTCTTAGTTGCCATTGCAGGCCTCCAAAATTCAAATCGGGTTTACGTCAATGACATGCATAATACGATTGGATTTTAGAATCCGCGCCCTAATTAGAATTCCTTTTCTAAACCCGCGTTCTGACTGCGTTTTAGCCGAGTAACACGTCTTTAGCGCGATTAATCTGTTTGGCCAGCGCTGGTGAGCCACCGCGATCTGGGTGCATCTTTTGCATCAAGGACTTGTGTACCGCTTTAATCTCGGCCGCGGAAGCCGTTTCATCAACACCTAGAATCTCAGCAGCCTGCGCGCGCGTCATAGTCCCGTTGACCGTCACATGTTCAGTAGCGTCCGCCTCATCCGACCCCGCCATAAACCGCTTGAATATAGGCACATAAGGGGCAAACTGCATGGCGCGCGCCGCAATGGCCAGTAAACCGGCCATCACACCGAGTATCCAGTGCGCTCGACCCGCCATCACCAGGGCCAGGACCACACCCAAACTGCCATAAATGGCCCACTTTTTGTACAAGGGGCGACGCGCACTCTCTGGTACCGACTGCCAGCGTTTGTACGCGTAGATGAGCGCTGCTACCAGCGCAATGACAAACAAAGATCTCAGCACAGGGCGAATGCGGTTATTGAGTGATACAGGTTATAATAGAGTGATTCGACCAACTTTAACACCGATGTCTATGCCTAAGCCCATAATCTCTGGTCTGTGCGACTTTATTGCCGCATCGCCGACGCCCTTTCACGCCACACAAAATCTCAAAGTCATGTTCGCCGACGCTGGTTTTGAAGTACTTAGCGAAGACGACGACTGGGCGATTGAGCCAAATGGCGCTTACGTGATTACTCGCAATGACTCATCCATTATCGCGTTTCGTACGGGTAAAGATTGGCTGCAAGGCATTCAAATGGTCGGCGCACACACAGACAGCCCTTGCCTGCGCATTAAACCTAATCCGGATGTCAAAGCGCACGGGTATGCACAGCTTGGGGTTGAAGTGTATGGTGGCGCTCTACTGCACCCGTGGCTGGACCGTGACCTCTCGATTGCCGGTCGCGTGAGCGGCACCGACAAAGACGGCAATGTGGTCAGCAAACTGATCGACTTTAAACGTCCGGTGGCCGTCATTCCCAATCTTGCCATTCATTTGGACCGTGAAGCCAACAGCTCCCGCGTCATTAACCCGCAAACACATCTGCCGCTGATCCTGTCACAGCAACCTGATCAGAGCTTTGATGATCTGTTACTGGCTGAGTGCGGTGAACCAATGGCGACAATTCTGGAGTACGAGCTGTCCTGTTACGACACGCAAGCCCCGTCTGTGGTCGGCTTCAATGAAGAATTTATTTGTGCGGCGCGTTTGGACAATTTACTAAGCACTTATCTCGGTGCACGCGCACTGCTTGACAGTGATTCAGATCAAGCAGCATTGTTTATCTCCAACGACCATGAGGAAGTTGGCTCGTCCTCTGCCAGTGGTGCGCATGGCCCGTTTTTGAAGTCGGTGCTTGAACGCCTGACCGAGAACGCAGTACAGCTGACCAAATTAATAAGCCGCTCATCATTGTTGTCCTGTGACAATGCGCACGGGATTCACCCAAACTATGCGGACAAACATGATAAGAATCACGGCCCGATTTTGAACGATGGCCCAGTAATCAAAATCAACAATAACCAGCGCTACGCCACGACCAGTGTGAGTTCGGCTAAATTCCAAAAACGTTGTCAGGCAGCAGGCGTACCACTGCAAAAGTTCGTGGTGCGCAGTGACATGGCCTGCGGCAGCACCATTGGCCCAATCACCGCTACCGAGCTTGGTATTGAAACCTTAGATGTTGGTGCGCCGCAGTGGGCTATGCATTCCATCCGCGAAACTGCCGGCACTAATGATTGCGAATACCTGTATAAGGCTGCCTGTGCTTTTTTGAGTTAAGTCAGCCTGCCCAACGTGCGCATCAAATTACGGTAGAATGGTGTGCACGCCCGATTAAAACCCTGCTTGGAGGCGATAACGCGTTATGCAAGAAACTCTAATCGACCAAGGATTGAATCTCATGCTGTACGGCATGGGTACGGTGTTCGTTTTTTTAACCATTCTGGTGTTTGCTACCGGCTTGATGTCACGCATTGTGGCTCGCTTCAGCTCGGAAACTAACGACTCTGCCTTGCCAGAGCCGACACGCCAAACAGTCATCCAACACACCGACTCCACGATCCCCGAAACTCATCGCCGCGCCATCGAAAAAGCGATAGCGCTGTATCGCCAACGCTAATTACCTGCTCGCACCACATTATGCAAACTACCTCTGGCCCACAAAAACTCGGTATTACCGAAGTTGTTTTTCGCGACGCCCATCAAAGCCTACTCGCAACCCGCATGCGTATCGACGACATGCTTCCGATTGCCGATGCACTCGATAAAATCGGTTTTTGGTCGATGGAGTCCTGGGGCGGCGCGACGTTTGATGCGTGCATTCGCTATCTTGGCGAAGACCCCTGGGACCGCATTCGTGAAATCAAAAAGGCCATGCCCAATACACCGCAACAGATGCTGTTTCGCGGGCAAAATATTCTCGGCTACCGTCATTATGCCGATGACGTGGTGACTAAATTTGTTGAGCGCTGCGCGGTCAACGGCATCGACGTGTTCCGCGTGTTTGATGCCATGAACGACATGCGGAATATGACCACGGCACTTAAAGCCGTCAATAAAGTCGGTAAGCATGCGCAAGGTACGCTGAGTTACACAGTTAGCCCCGTACACAATACGCAGCTTTGGTTAGACCTGGCCAAACAGCTGGAGGATGCCGGTGCCGACTCCATTTGCATTAAAGACATGGCTGGATTACTCAAGCCCTACGTGGGCTATGAGTTAGTAACCGAGCTTAAGAAATGCGTGGACATTCCGATTCAACTTCATGCGCATGCCACCACTGGCCTAAGCACCACCACCATTACCAAGTGCGTGGAAGCGGGCATTGACACCGTCGATACCTCGATCTCGTCGATGTCCATGACATATGGCCACTCGGCAACCGAGTCTGTGGTGTCGATCTTTGAAGGCAGCGATCGCGATACCGGTTTGGACATTGCAAAGCTCGAGAACATCGCCAGCTATTTCCGTACGGTACGCAAAAAATACGCCGAGTTTGAAGGCTCATTGCGCGGTGTCGACTCACGTATTCTGGTTGCTCAGGTGCCGGGCGGCATGTTGACTAACATGGAAAGCCAACTTAAACAACAAGGTGCGGAAGATCAGCTCGATGCAGTGTTAGCGGAGATTCCACGCGTGCGCGAAGATCTGGGTTACATTCCCTTGGTCACGCCAACCTCACAAATTGTCGGCACTCAGGCAGTGATCAATGTGCTGATGGGCGAACGCTACAAAAATATCGCCAAAGAGACGGCGGGCGTATTGCGCGGTGAATATGGCGCCACGCCCGCACCCGTGAATGCCGACTTACAACAACGTGTACTTGACGACGGCGAACAAGCGATCACCTGCCGCCCAGCAGACTTACTATCAGACGAGTTAGACACGCTGACGCAGGAATTCGACGGCTTGGTTAAACAACATTCGCTCAGCACCAAACCAGAAGCTGACTACGTGGACGACGTACTGACCTACGCACTGTTTCCGCAAGTGGGGCTGAAATTTCTGCAGAATCGCGACAACCCATCGGCATTTGAGCCAGCACCCGGAACGGAAGCGAAAACGCCGAAAGCCGTGGTCACCACCGACGATGGGCAAGAAGTTTACACGGTGGATATTGATGGTACCGAGTACACTGTGACCGTCAGCGCTGGTGGTGATTTGTCTGGCATCAGTCCAGTCACCCAGCCGCAAGCGGATTCCGCGCAGCCAGCGAGCAAACCGGTAGCTGCACCGACCGGCAAGTCCGAACCGGTCACAGCGCCATTAGCTGGAAACGTGATCAACATCCCAGTAAAACAGGGTGACTCAGTCACGGCAGGTCAAACTATTGTGGTATTGGAAGCGATGAAAATGGAAACTAACATCTCCGCACCGCGTGATGGGCAGATCGCCGAGGTTGCCGTAAAGTCCGGCGACACCGTTGCAGTTGGTGACACCTTACTGACAATCGCATAGGGCTGCCAAATGGAACATTTGAATAACCTTTGGCTCAGCTCAGGTCTGGCACAAGTACAGGGTGGTCAACTCGTGATGCTCCTGGTCGGATTCGGCCTGCTGTTTCTGGCAATCCGCAAAGGCTTTGAGCCGCTACTGCTGGTGCCGATCGGCTTCGGCACGTTGCTGGCCAATATTCCTGGCGCGGGTTTTGAGCTAGCCCCGGTGTTTGACGCGGCTGGTAATATGGAAAGCCCTGGCGGCTTGTTGTATTACATCTATCACGCAGGGATTGAAACGGGCCTGTTCCCGTTGATCATCTTTATGGGCGTTGGCGCAATGACGGATTTCGGTCCACTCCTGGCCAACCCTCGCACACTACTGCTTGGTGCGGCTGCGCAGGTTGGTATCTTCACCACGGTACTGGGCGCGGTGACATTGGGACACTTCGGCATTATGGATTTTTCGATCCGGGACGCCGCCTCCATTGGCATTATCGGTGGCGCGGACGGGCCGACCGCGATCTTTGTCACCAGTAAGCTGTCCCCTGAGTTACTTGGAGCTGTGGCCGTTGCCGCGTATTCCTACATGGCGCTTGTGCCGATCATTCAGCCTCCGATTATGCGCGCCCTCACCACGTCTGCGGAACGTCAAATCAAGATGGAGCAACTGCGCCCAGTTGGTAAGCTCGAGAAAATCGTATTTCCGCTCACCTTACTGGTATTGGTCGCCTTCCTGCTACCCGATGCCGCTCCACTGCTCGGGATGTTTTGCTTTGGTAATTTGATGCGCGAGTGTGGCGTGGTAAATCGACTCAGCGACACCACCCAAAATGCGCTGATCAACGTGGTCACGATTTTCCTTGGATTAGGCGTAGGCTCGAAAATGAGTGCCGAGAAATTTCTCAACCTTGAAACACTTGGCATTCTGGGGCTCGGTGCCGTAGCGTTCTGTATCGGAACAGCAGCCGGCGTACTCATGGCCAAGCTGATGAATCGCTTTTCGCAACAAAAAATCAATCCATTGATCGGCGCTGCGGGCGTGTCAGCAGTTCCGATGGCGGCCCGAGTTGCCAACAAGGTTGGGCTAGAGGCAAACCCACAAAACTTTTTACTCATGCATGCCATGGGCCCTAACGTGGCTGGTGTCATCGGCTCCGCGGTTGCCGCTGGTTTCATGATCAGCCTAGTATCTGGAATGTAGCAATGATATTTAAACTTGATGACGCGCAACCCGAGATCGCCGATACCTGCTTTGTCGCACCTTCGGCCTCTTTGATTGGCGCAGTAAAAATGGCGGCCAATGCCAGCGTGTGGTTTAACTGCGTACTGCGCGCCGACAATGAGCCCATTGTGATCGGTGAGAACAGCAACGTGCAAGACGGCTCGGTACTGCATGTTGACCCAGGCTACCCAATCGAAATTGCGGCCAATGTCACCATCGGCCACAAGGTCATGTTGCACGGCTGTCAGATCGGTGAAGGCACGTTAATTGGCATGAACGCCGTTGTCTTGAATGGTGCACGGATTGGCAAGAATTGCCTGATTGGCGCGAATGCGCTGGTCATCGAAAACATGGAGATTCCCGATGGCTCGATGGTCTTGGGTTCGCCAGCAAAGGTAATTAAAACGCTGGATGAAAAGTTACAGGCGCGACTCGCAGAAGGTGCTAAACATTACGTGGACAATGGCGCACGATACCGCAAGGGCTTAGTGCAGCTTGACGACTAAACCTACACAATTGGAACAAACAAAAAAGCCGTGCATCCAACGAGCTTTGCTCGTTTGAACGCACGGCTTTGGAGTGGTTGACTAACTGGTCTTAGTTCACCAGCTTCCAGGTGCCATCAGACTGACGACAGGCCTTACCTTCCATGATCTCAGTTTGACCATCGATTTCTACGGTCTGACGGAAATCACGACATGGCGTGTTGTCTTGATAGTAGGTACGCGTTGGTGTGACGGAATGCGCTTTGCCATCTGGGTCATTCCAGTATGTCGTTTGACCAACCTTGTTACTCTCCAGCGCCTGGTTGTGTTTCTTCACAAACGCGGTGGATGCAAAGTAACCCGCGGCACCACACGCAGCTGTCCAGCCATCACGGCTGCCGTGGCCTTTGAACAATTTGTTACATACCACGGCGCCCAGAATACCGCCACCGAGCGGAATCACATTTTCTTTATTGAACACATTCGGGTCCGGACCAACAGTCCCATTTTGGTTCACAGCACACGCTGAGAGTGCTGCAACCACCAATACCAAAGTTGCTGCTTTTAAAGTACGTTTCATAGTTAACCCTGTTTAGGTTTTATAGTGAGTCGATACACGCAGGATTTCACACTTGATGTTCAGAGAGTGTAAAGTAACATCGATTTAATCCTGTAATCACGACTCAAAACTACGCACTCAAACGCATGGCATTTCTGTTTTCCGCACGCGCTAACGCATTCAGAATCGCAGTAAACGTTGCGCCCAAAATGTCTCGGCTGCGGCCCACGCCACAAAAACGCTGTGCGTTAACACTGACCTGCACATAGGCGATCGCATCAGAAGCATCATCGTGCCCCAGCGTATGTTCATCGTACTCAATAATAACGATGTCATGCTGGGTATGCTGGTTCAAACCACTCACGAAGGCTTCTAGCACACCACGACCCTCACCCTGAATCGGATGCTCCGCGTGATTAGCCACCAATACAGCCTGCATCGCATCCAGGCCGGACTCACGATTCACTTGATAACTCTTTAAAGAAATCGCGTTTTCAGGTTCAAGGTAGGTTTGCTCAAACAAAGCCACTATCTGATTTGCGGTGACTTCAGACTCGCTGTCTTCGGCAAACTCTTGTACTACCGGACTGAAATCCACCTGCAACCAACGCGGCATTTTGATCGCTTGCTCTTGCTCCAATACGTATGCCACACCACCTTTGCCCGATTGCGAATTGATACGTATGACTTCTTGATAGTTGCGCCCTAAATCACGAGGATCAATTGGCAGATAAGCGACTTCCCAAGTGTCACCTTCCTCATACTGCGCCAGGCATTTGTTAATTGCATCCTGGTGACTGCCAGAAAATGCTGCAAATACCAGCTCACCAGCGTAGGGATGGCGTGGATGTACTTTCAGTTGCGTGCATTTTTCCACCACGTTGATAATGCGATCCATGTGTGAAAAGTCCAACTCCGGATCAACACCGGCGCTGTACATATTCATCCCCATGGTCACAATATCCATATTACCGGTGCGTTCACCATTCCCCAGCAGGGTGCCTTCCACTCGATCAGCACCGGCTAATACGCCCAGCTCAGAAGCGGCAACACCACAGCCTCGATCATTGTGTGTATGCAAACTGATAATCACCGAATCACGGCGCGACACCTGCTCGCAAAACCATTCGATCTGATCCGCATACACATTCGGTGTGGCGACTTCGACGGTGGCGGGCAAATTAATGATGCACTTTTGGTCCGGCGTTGGCTGCCAAACATCGATCACCGCGTTACAGACCTCTACCGCGTAGTCGACTTCGGTGCCGGTAAAGCTTTCCGGCGAATATTGAAACTGCCAATCGGTTTCAGGCTGCTGCGCGGCGCCCTCCTTCACCCAAGTGGCGCCATCGACCGCAATTTGTTTGATCTGATCGCGCGACATCTTAAAGACTTGTTCGCGCTGCACAGTGGATGTGGAGTTATACACATGCACAATGGCACGCGGTGCTCCTTTCAACGATTCATAGGTGCGTTCAATTAGCGGCTTGCGCGCCTGAGTCAGCACTTGGATGGTCACGTCGTCCGGAATACGTTGCTCGGTGATCAATTTACGCACGAAATCAAAGTCAGTTTGCGATGCGGCCGGAAATCCAACCTCTATCTGCTTGAAACCGACGTCCACCAACATCTCAAACATCTCCAGCTTTTGCTCTGGTGACATAGGCTCGATAAGCGCCTGATTGCCATCGCGCAAATCCACACTACACCACTGCGGCGCAGCCTCAATGACGCGATTGGGCCAGCGACGGTCTGGCTTGTGAATAGTTTGAATCGGAGTGTATTTACGGTGGTCGAAACGGCTCATGTCAGTAAATCGATTTAAGTAGCTGCATTAAAGCGTAAAGTATACAAAAGTCGCGTTAGTGGTTTTGACTAATCTAAAACAAAAAGCGACAATGATTGGTGATAATCACCAATATTAATCAATTAATTGGTTTATATGATCAAGATAGACAATATAGATAGACAAATACTTCGAGAATTACAAGAAAACGCGCGCATCAGCAACTTAGAATTAGCCGATCGCGTTAATTTATCCCCAACACCCTGCGCACGTCGGGTTAAACAATTGGAAGACGCTGGCATTATCACTCGCCATATTACCGTGTTGGATGCCGAAAAACTCGGCTTAAACCTCACGGCCATGATCAGCGTGACGATGGATCGACACACCGCTGACCGCTTTGAAAAGTTCGAGCAGGCGGCAGCAGCACTGCCAGAAGTCATGGAATGCTATGTTGTTACCGGGCAAGATTCAGATTTTTTAATCAAAGTTCTGGTGCGAGATATGCGACACTATGAAGAGTTTCTGTTGCGACGCCTTACCAAGCTTGATGGTGTGAGCGGTGTGCACACCAGTTTTGTGTTGCGCCAGCCCATCAGTAAAAGTGTGTTGCCACTGCAGACATCAAATTAAAACAACACTGACAATACGTATGGGCCGACCACGTAGCCGCCCGACACAACCACGAAAAAATCCCCATGAAATTACTCTCTCGAAGTCTACTGACGGTTGCGGCTCTGATTGCGCTGTCAGTCGTTGGGCTGTACGCCACCGGCCACGGTTACATCATTACGAGCCTAAAGCGCACCTATCTAGCGGGGCATGTGACCGCCAACATCAATGACTACCCCGAATTTGCAACGCGGGCGATTACCACTGCCAACCCTGCAGAGCTCGCTCAGCACCCGGACTACAATAAAGCACCGTTGCCCCCTGAGTTTGTCGAGAAGCTAATTACCTACGACGCGGCGGCTTTTCTCGTATTAAAAGATGGCCAAGTATTGCACGAGACCTATTTTGACGGTTATTCAAATCGCAGCAAGACAAACTCGTTTTCGATGGCCAAAACTGTCACCACGCTGCTACTGGGTATCGCAATCGCCGAAGGCCATGTCAAAGGCTTAGATCAACCGATCACGGATTTTCTACCGGAATTCAAATCAGATCCCTTGGGCAGTAAAGCCACCATTGGCCAACTGTCTGCCATGGACTCAGGTTATGAATGGGACGAGCATTACTATTCGCCCTTCAGCCCCACCGTGAAATTGTTGTATGGCGACGATATTCGACAATTCCTGCTCAACGGTAAATTTACCTCGGAGCCTGGCAGCTACTGGTACTACTCAAGTGCGTCCACTGAACTGATGGGCATCTTTTTATTACGCGCCTTACAACAAGCCGGTGCCGCAGAAACTTTGAGTCAGTATCTGAGTGAAAAACTCTGGCAACCAATGCAGATGAACGATGACGCATTGTGGCATCTCGACAACAATGGCATGGAGCTGGTGTTCTGCTGCCTCAATACGAATGCACGAAATTACGCTCGCCTAGGTCAATTAATGCTAAATCGAGGCCGTTGGAATGATCAACAGTTAGTACCAGCCGATTTTGTTCAAAAAATGACCCAACCTGGCTTAGTTGAACACTACGGCCTATCGACCTGGCTGGGCATGCATAAAGACCCAGCTTACTTTTGGTTTAGCGGCCACCTGGGGCAACATATTGTGGTGATCCCGGAACACGATATGATCGTCGTGCGACTCGGCGAGCGCACAGAACCAGAGGCTGACCACGTAAAGCACACAGCACCTGAGCTTGTGTCGGTTGGTTTAAGCCTGATCGACTAACTAGTCAGCAACATGAAACTGGGTGCCGATTAAGCGGCACCCGTTGATGTCAGCAAGCCCAGAAACACCACGACGCCGATAAAGGTTAGGATCACACCGACGATCTTACGCCGGTTCAACTCTTCTTTGAGGAATAACCAGGCCATGACAATGATAAACATATTGGCGGTTTCATTCAGCACGGAGGCAACCGAGGCATCGGTATACTTAAACCCTCCGAGCCAGAACAGCATCGCAAAATAAGTCCCAAACACCGAGGCCACAACAATCCACAACCACGGATGCTGGCCTTGGGTTACCACCTGCCAGGTCGACTTAATCTGGCCACGCAACACAATGTACAACACCATCCCCACGATCCCAGCCAGCAAGCGCAGGCTCACCATCCAAAAAAACCCGCTGTTATCCAATATAGGCTTCATCGCCACCACACCGGCGGCCGTTAGAAACACCGAACTGGATGCCAGTGCCACGCCAAGCACTAATTGCTCACGATCGACGGCCTGATAGTGCCGTTGATACACCGCAATCAGAATCCCAAACAAAACCAAGAGAAACCCCAACCACTGCCATAGCGCTAGAGACTCACCGAGGAACAAAATCGACAAAATCACCACAAACGGGCTGTACAAGCTCGCCACAATCGCGGTGCGCCCGGCACCCAAGTGACGCAAGGCTTGTAAGTAAAAAGTATCCGCAATCGCAATACCACCATAACCACTGGCGACCAAAATCAACCACTGCGTGCTACTCAGGCTTGGCAAGGTCAGGCCTTCCACCACTAAGGCGGTCGGAATCAATAAGCCCAGACCGATTAAGTTTTTGACCAAGTTCAGTGTATTGGCGCTCATACTGTCACCAACGTACTTATACAATACCACCGCACTGGCCCACATCAGCGCGCAGGCAACTGCAAATACCTCACCAATACCCATTACCGTCTCACTCTTGAATTAGAACAACGCCACACTTTTGGCTTGAATAAATACTGACTTGCTGGGCTTCAATGCCAGCCGATTGGCTGACAAACTGGTGATCCGCGCCACCACCGGCACTGCCGTCGCCGGCTTCTCGCCGGCCAACACACGCACCAACGTGAGTGCTGGTGACAATCGCATCATCGAGTCCACCACCGCCGGGAATACATTCAAAATACTGGAGCCAGTTTGCGGTTCCAAGGTAATACTGACGTCCCGCGCAGCAATACGCAGACGCACCTCAGCGCCGAGCGGCAATGGTCGTTGCACTAGGCTAACCCGGCCCATCGGCGAATCGAGATAAGATAAACCGTACTCCGCATCGTGAGCCACCACCTGCGCTGGCACCACAGACTCGGCGGACTCCGCTTGTGCAAGTGGCGCATCCAGCCGTGTCAGCATCTCCGCGGTCGGGCCATGATACGCAACGGCACCGCGCGACATCACAACCAGATAATCAGCTAACTGTGCGATCTCATCCAGCGAGTGCGTGACATAAATAATCGGCACATCAAAATGTCGTGACAACTGCTCTAGATAGGGCAACAGCGATTGCTTGGCCACGGAATCCAATGCCGCGAGCGGTTCGTCCATCAGTAGGAGATCCGGCACGCCACACAAGGCACGCGCAATTGCAACGCGTTGCCGTTCTCCACCAGAGAGCTTGCTCACCGACCGATCTAATAATGGCGCCAAGCCTAGGTGCGACACCACCTCGTTAAGCGCAAACCGCGTGGACGAGCGCGGTGCGCGTGCGGCGGCAAACTGCAAATTCCCGTGCACGCTCAAATGCGGAAATAAGTCACTGTGTTGTGAGACCAGCAATGCGCCACGCTGATGCGCCGGCACAAAGGTGTCGCCGTGCTGCCAGGCAGCGGATTGAAAGTGAACTTGGTTTTTAGCCGCACGATCCAGCCCCGCGATGACTCGCAACACCGAGGTTTTGCCGCAACCGGACGGTCCATAAAACGCGCTAACACCTTGCTCCGGTAAGCGAATATCCATCTGCAACGCAAAGTCATCGCGTTGCATGTCCAGCGATAAATCGAGACTCACCAGCGTAACACCGAGTAACGTTTGTGCGTCGCGTAGACACCGGCCAACAACACAAATGACAAAATCAACAGCGCGCCAGCGAGTGCATGCGCATTGCCAAACTGCAAGGTGTCGACGTGCTCATACATAGCAACGGACGCGACTTGCGTTTCACCCGGCAGATTACCGCCGATCATCAACACCACACCAAACTCGCCCAAGGTGTGTGCAAACCCCAAGACCATTGCCGCGATGAGTCCCGGACGCGCCATGGGTAAGACGAGTGAAAAAAAGCGGTCTGTCGGACTGGCTCGCAAGGTCGCGGCGGCATCCAACAAATCGGACTTAATAGCACTGAATGCAGTCTGCAAAGGCTGCACTACGAAAGGCAACGAATACAACACCGAACCGACCACCAGCCCGCTAAATGAAAACGCCAGTTGTGAGCCGGTAAGCTGTTGATACCAACTACCAAGCCAGGCATTGGGACTGAATGCGATGAGTAGATAGAAACCCAGCACGGTCGGCGGCAACACCAATGGCAAGGCCACCAAGGCCTCTATCAGAAAGCGACCACGCCACTGAGTACGCGCCAGCCACCAGGCCAGGGGCAAGCCAATAATCATCAGTATCAGAGTGCTGATCGCAGCGAGTTTGAGCGTGAGTATCAGCGCGGTTATATCGGAGTCAGAAAGCATCACGGCGTATCGTATCCGTGTTCTCGAATCAGCTCCAGGGCTTTCTCGCTCTGCAAATACTGCCAAAACGCGCGCCCGGCAGGTGAATCGCTCAGCAACACCATCTGCTGCTCTATTGGCGCGTGTAACGATGTTGGCACGAGCCAGTAAGACGAGGGCGGCTCTGTCTGAACTTGCGCGTAGGCGACCAAGCCAAGCTGAGCATTACCGGAGTACACAAACTGGTATGCCTGCGCCACATTCTCGCCGTATACGCGTTTGAGATGTGCTGAAGGGTCCAGTTTGCTTAGAACCTGCTCAGCAGCCTGACCGTAAGGAGCCAACTTGGGATTCGCCAACGCCAGCGTGGCCCCGGACAGGCTTGATAAAGTTTGTGGACCTGGCGTTCCCCCTTTAGGTTGCCATAGTGCCAATCGACCAAACGCGTAGCTAATTCGTGTATCTGGAACGATTAGCCCCAAGTCCTCCAGCAAACGCGGACGTTCCGCATCAGCGGCTAACAGCAGGTCTACAGCAAGTCCATGCTGGATTTGCACCGCATGCTTGCCGGTGGAGCCCGCAATCAAAGTCACCGTGTGGCCGGTATCCGCCTCGAATGCCGCCGCCACCTGTTTTGCTACCGCGACAAAATTACTCGCAACTGCCACGCGCAATTCATCCGCATGAGCAGCCATACTCCACGCAAAACACAGCACCAGTCCGAACAACAAGCGAAAGGCTGCCGACTTACTGATCACCGACATCAAGATTCCCAGTCATTCACTTCGTCCTCGGTGTTTTGTCGCTTGCGCTCTTTAGGATCGCCTTTGCTTTTTAGTTTACCGGCGCGCTTGCCCTTAGCAAACTTACCGTAGTAAACCACCGTACCGGCTTTATAGATCGTGCCAATGCCGTGCGGCTCGTCATTTTTAAACTCGCCGACATAGCGTAATCCGTCTGCGGCCTGAATTAGTTCACCGTCGCCATCTCGCAATCCGCGATTAAATTCACCGATGTAAACACTGCCATCGGGGTAAGTTTGCTTGCCGTTTCCATGCGGCAAGCCTTCGATCAATTGCCCATCATAGACTTCGCCGGTAGCCAGAGTGCGCTTTCCTTGGCCCGTGATATCCCCAAGCAAAAACTGCCCTACGTACTGTGTTCCGTCTTGCAAAACCAATCGGCCATCTCCGTGCATCTTGCCATCCTTGACCTGACCCTGATAACGATTGCCATTAACCCATTCGAGCTTCCCTTGGCCGGTAATCGCATGCTGATCAAAGCTGCCGGTATACACATCACCGCTTGACCAGGTGTATTGACCCTCACCGTGGGGTACGCCATGCTCGAACGCGCCCGCATATCGATCACCATTTGGGAACTCGACTTGGCCCTGCCCGTGTAACTTGCCGTCCACAAAATAGCCGCTGGCCTGTTTGCCGTCGGTGCGTGCCATCACGCCCTCACCGGTCTGCTTGCCTGCCTC
>JAUHZM010000286.1 GCA_030426005.1 Gammaproteobacteria bacterium | reverse complement strand
GAATGATATCAGCCCGCTCGACAAGATCGGGTCGATTGACGGTCAATGCACCGCCTTCTCCCGAGGTGATATTCTTTGTTTCGTGAAAACTGAAAGTTGCCAAGTCAGCCAGGCTGCCACAAGGACGACCATAGTAAGACGAACCCAGCGCTTGCGCCGCATCTTCGACCAGAATTAACCCGTGGCTGCGCGCAATCTCGGCCAGCGACACCATATCTGCTGGCACACCGGCGTAATGCACGGCAAAAATTGCTTTGGTGCGCTTGGTGACAGCGGCGGCAACGGCACTAGCATCAAGATTGAGCGCCCGAGGGTCGACATCAACAAACACCGGAACTGCCCCACGCAACACCACTGCATTGGCCGTGGATACAAAGGTGAACGATGGCATAATGACCTCGTCCCCGGGCGCGAGATCACACAGTATAGCTGCCATCTCCAGCGCACCCGTACAGGAATGAACTAAGAGAGCTTCAAGAGAGCCCGTCAGCTCACGCAGACGCGCCTCGCATGCAACCGTGAATTGATCACCACCCGCAAGATGCCCATTTGCCAGAACCGTTTGAAGATAGTCAAACTCTTTACCTGTCAAAGCAGGTACATTGAACTTCAGCGTTCGGTCATCCGCCAATTTTTGATCAACTTGAGTACTGGCGTCTTTTGGCATCCGAACGACTGGTTATCCTAATCTACAGTACACTTAGGCTCATCAAAGCTAGCCTCAGAGAAACATAGAGTTTTTGGCGCACACGCCAAAATCAACATTACGTTGGTAACACGGGAAACCAACAGCGTGGCCAAAAAACTTCACAAAATCGACACAACGTGTGATTGTTCACATTCAGAGTCCACGATTAAAATACAATCCAACACCTCTGCACCCACTGTTCACGATACAGAATTGATAAATTAGTCGTTTACAACTGAGCCTAGTGTATCGATTCCATCACTCTCGATCTATCGACGGAGAGATCATGGACGCCAGACAAAGCTCTTTCCGATACCGAAGAAAACCAGCGGGCTGGTTGCGCGATCAAGGCCGTCTTCATCGCGTACGCGATAATCGATACCCGTATTCAGGCTCCAATCCTGACCAATATCATGACTGTAAACCGCACTGATCGCCGAAAACTCTACCCCAGTCGATGAATCCGTCGCTTCCGAAACAGCATAGAGGGCACGCAGTGAAAACTGCGATAATGGCGTCAGGCCCCAGATATAGCCGACATCGATCACCGTCGCAGCGAAGTATTCATCTTCGTCATCAGACAAGATTTCCCGACTCAAGCGGACACGTAGAGTGTTTGGGCCATACTCCCTGTCAAAGGCAAGCGAACCAATTGCATCAATCGTACCATCAGGGCGCCGCGCCGCGCCCAGAGTCGCAGCAAAGTCCCCGTCCGGTACCGCAAAGCTGCGACCCAGAAGGAAGCGATCGAGACGACCGGAAATTGTTCGGCTGGTATCAAGAAGCGCAGATGCAGAGCCGTTGGCAACATCATGTACCACTCCAACGCTACCGATTAGGCCGGATTCGCTGGAGTCACCCGAAATCACCTGTCGTTCGTCAATAATCGTGTACCCGATCGAGGCCTCAAGTCGGGTAAGAGCTGAAAATTCATGAAGCAAACCCAAAGACACTGCATCGGTATCGCGCTCGGTCTCTTCATCGTCGTCTTCTTCAAACCGTTCGATCGCATAGTCGACACTGACCGATGTGACCGGTGATAACGCGAAGGACAACCCGACATCACCGCCGATCCGGTCGTTATCTGAAAGCCCCGTATCTGTGGTATCCGTGTATCGCAGGCCCGAACCGACCAAACCGAAGCTGTACCCTATCAAATTCTGCCGCCCGCCATCGAACGAAAGACCGTAGGAATATTCACTGCGCGTCCCTTCACCCGTCAGGTCTGAGAAATCTCCGGGCAATACAATAAAACCATCCTCATCCTCGAAATCGGACAATGACCGCAGCAATCCGATGTCAAACCGCAAGTAGTCGGCTTCCAATTCCAAGCCAGCATTTGCAGCCTCGCGAGTATATCCAAACCCCAGACGCGCATCGCCTATATCGAAACTGTCTTCCCTGTCTGGCAGATCCTGCAAGCGCAGGCCGGTGACTGCATCCAGCTCAATCGTTTGAGAGCGCGTTTCACTGGAGAGACCAAAGGACAGTATCGTTGACGCAATGAAGCCGTTTCCCGGATCAGGTACATCAAGCGCAAGGTTGCGGCCATATTCAAAGCGTTCGGCGATGCCGAAACGCAGCTCCAGGCCACCTGGCTCAACCGGAATTTCCTGACCTTGTACTCCGCTCGCGGTCAAGGACGCTGCAATTATGACAACCGCACCTGACCGGTGGATCCTTTCGTCTTTAGTCACTGCCCCAACTTTCGCGTATTATTCAAACAAGCGTCGTTGCGGTACGACGACCACATCACCATCCACCAGACGTGTCGACGCACCCTGTCCGGTACCGTCCAAGATGGCATCGTAGTTGAACCGGAAAACCCGTTCGTTGCCTGCTTTATCGGTACGCCGCAACATGACACGCTTGGTCGCGGCAAAGCGTGAGAATCCGCCCATTTCAGCAAAAAACTGCAACAGTGTCGTACCGGGTGGCACTTCGTAGCGCCCAGGCGAACCCGCTTCGCCCACCGCGTAAACCAGAATCGGATCGGGATCTTCGGCTTCGCCGATGGTAGCGATCGACACCGTCACAGTGGGCCGCGATGCAAAATTTGGCTCAAGCTGGGTGGCCAGAGAATCTTCGACCTGACCAACGCTTCGTCCGGCAACTGCAAGCTGACCGGCAAGGGGCAAGTTTATCCGACCATCAGGAAGAACAAGCACTTCATCGTTCAGGCTTGAGTCTTCCAATACGTTAATACTGAGGACATCTCCGGGCTGAATACGATAGCTGCTTTGCGCGAGTGCGGGTACGGCAACCAATGCACCGGCGATAAATGAAAAAAGCAGCGTAAATACGGGCCTCATAAGCCAAGTTCTCCCTAATACTATTCCTGCGCACACGTTCCCTCGACGCCATGTGTCTGACGAGCTGGACGGACCTTACCCCTGTGGCAATGCCACATTGCACGTGATTCGAGTCAAACGCTACAATTCGATTAAGAAAATGGTCACTTTCCCCCGCTACTACTTCCAAAAAGGCAACACTTGACCCCGGGGCAAGCCACGATGTTCTGCTTGAGGCATAATTTTGCCTCTTTTCCTGTGTTGAGTGTCAGAAATCGTCACGCGACTGACTCGCTATATCCGAAAAGAGGTTGACGCTTCGATGAGTGCAGGACTGATCTTCTCTGGAATTCTGCTCGGTGCATTGGCCGGATTTGTCGGCCTTATTAGCGGTATGCCTATTTGGACCGCCTTTTTGATCTATAGCGGATTTGGGGCCCTTTGCGTTTTGACCGGCGCGATGATTTTGGCCGTCAGAAGTGGTGGCAAAGCCACACCCCAAAGAGCGCTACCGATCGCTCAGCCGGATCGCTGACTTATCAGTGCTTGGCTCTGGTCACCATGAAGGCGAGTCAACTTCGATCAGCTGACTGATATGACAGGCCGTCGAAGTATACATGATCAGGAAACAATAGCGCCTACATAGCGAGATTGAGTAGATTTAACGCATTCATCACACCAACATCCTTGAAGAGGTTCCCAGGAAATTGTTTAACGTCTAGGCATGTGTTTAATGAAGGTTTGATTTGAGATTTAAACGCTAAGAAGCTTCAACAATCTCGGCATCTGTTCTACCGGTGTATAATTTCGTCATATTTTGGTCGTTTGGCGCCGGTTTAGTAGCTCGTATTTTGTTATCGATTAAAAAGGCCATGTATACATGGACAGAAAGTTGGAAAATAACGGCATTGGCCCATTGAGACCGAAGATGCCTCGACTCACTTCGATCAACATTGCTCTTTGCGCT
>JAUHZM010000020.1 GCA_030426005.1 Gammaproteobacteria bacterium | reverse complement strand
GTGGTTGTTTCGGTTTTGGTACCTGGGAAGACACCAGCGACTATGAAACCACCATTTGGGATTTAAAAACCTTTTCCGAAGTAGGGCGAGTCAGCACCGAAGCCGTCGGCACGTCGTACATGCCCGCGTTTGTGATACCGATTCCGTTACTAGCGCAAGTCGAAGGCGATGCTTGTCAGGGTATGGGCAATCAGCTGGTGCGCTTTTTTTCCGAAGCAAGCATTGAGGAATAACGGGCCATGATGTTGTTTAAATCCTTGCGTTTTCGAACTTGGGCGACCTTGATTGGCGTGGCATTCAGCCTGTTAGTCACTCCGCCAGCCATTGCGCAGACCAAAGAGCAGTTAAAGAAGCTCGAAGAAGCGACGGGTCTTAAAGGCAAGAAGTTGAAACGTCACCTCGCACTCCTACAGCAGTCCCCACCGTATAAAGATGATGCGCTGCAAGCCTACGTAACGGAAATCGGCAATAAGATTCTGGCGCAAAGTGAGCATGCGCATTTGCCCTATAAATTTATAGTACGCGACACCGAGGTGGTGAACGCATTCGTGAACGGCACACCCTATGTGTTTGTGGAGCGCGGCTTGCTCACATTGCTCAATTCGGAAGCCGAATTAGCAGCCGTCATGGCGCACGAGATTGGCCATAATGTCGCGAAGCACTCAAAGAAATTACAGTCCAAAAATCGTCGTGATGTGTTTCTTGCCAACCTTGCCAGCTTCCTAGTTGGTAATTCCAGCGTCGGCAGTGCCATCATGACGCAAAGTTCCGTGTCACTGTATGAGTATAAACGTGAAGCCGAACTCGAGGCCGATTCGTTTGCCGCGCGGTATTTAGCTGGGGCGGGGTACGAGCCTGATCAATTGGTGAATGCCTTGGCACAACTTCGTGACTACGCAATCCTGGCGGCCACAACGACAGGACAGGCTATGGCGCATCACGGTCTGACGGCAACCCATCCACGCAACGATAAACGTATTCGAGAAGCGATTGAGGACGCAAGTGTGCTGCCGCCCGGCGAAGGTTATATTGGCCGAGAGGAATTCCGAGAGGCAATTGATGGTCTAGTTTATGGTCCAAACCATCGACGCAGTGCGCCGAATGGCATGAAGCGCTACTCTAATCCAACGCTGGGAATTACTTTTGTGTACCCTGACACGTGGAGCTTCAAACTCAAGGGCAGTAAGGTGATTCTTAAGGATGCCGAGAAAACGGCGCAGATGACCATAGAAATCGAGCCAACTGCGGATCGAAAGCTCAGCAGCGAAGAAGCGATCAAGCTCAAGTACCCTGAAGGTCTGGTTGATGTGCAGAAAATACATCCAGATTCCGAGCGCGATTTGGGTACCGTTGGTGCACGACCAGCGCAGCGTGTGGCCCTAATCATGGTGGCTCGTAATACCTATCATTTTCTCGGGATTGCTAAAAATAATCAAATAACCGCTGAGCAGGATCGCGCTTTCGTGGAAATTATTCGCTCATTTCGCCCGATGACAGCGAAAGACCGAACGGCTGACCACGTGAAAGAGGTCTATTATGAACGCCTGGAACCGGGCGAAACGTTTGCATCGCTGGCCAAGGACTCGGATATGGACGACATTAACGCCGAGTTGGAGTTGCGGATATTGAATGGATACTACCCAGACGGCGAGGCTGAGCCGGGTACCTGGATCAAAAAGCTACGCAAGGTCAAAATTGAACCCTGAGCCCAAACCATAAACGGGAACGATTGCGCGGTAAATCTGCTTCGAACCAGCGCTCGCCAATGGTAGAATGCGCGTTTGAGTAACACCGAGCGGTAGTATCATGGCAGGACATAGTAAGTGGGCTAATATTAAGCACCGCAAAGCTGCGCAAGACGCAAAGCGTGGCAAAATTTTCACTAAACACATTCGAGAGATCACGGTGGCCGCACGTGAAGGCGGCGGCGACCCGGATGCCAATCCACGTCTGCGGATTGCGATCGATAAGGCGCTGGGCGCGAATATGACACGTGACACCGTTGAGCGCGCTATCAAGCGCGGCACCGGTGACCTGGAAGGCGTTAGCTACGAAGATATCCGTTATGAAGGGTATGCACCTTGTGGTATTGCGGTGTTGGTTGAGTGCTCTACCGACAACAAGAACCGCACCGTGGCGGAAGTTCGACACGCGTTCAGTAAGTATAATGGCAACATGGGCACCGAAGGCTCGGTTGCCTATATGTTCGAGAAACTGGGTGTGATCCTGTTGCCGGCCGGCGCTGATGAAGAGACGGTGATGGATATCGCCCTTGAGGCTGGTGCGGATGACATCGTCACGCACGACGACGGCACCATTGAAATCACCTCGCCACCAGAGAATCACACCAGTGTAGAGAGCGCCTTGATCGACGCGAATATTGAAATCGAATCTGCGGAAGTGGTGCAGCGCGCGGCCAATGAGGTGAGCTTGGAGCAAGAAGACGCAGAAAAGGTGATGCGTTTGATTGATGCCCTGGAAGACCTCGACGATGTTCAGGACGTGTTTACTAACGCGGACTTCCCAGACTCGATCTTCGCTGAGGCCTAATTGCCAAGTTCGCAATCTCACGTGACAAGTCGCAGCAAACCGTTGGTCATTCTGGGAATCGACCCAGGTTCGCGAATTACCGGTGTTGGTGTGATTCGCGCTGAAGGCTCCGAGTTAAAACATATCTTCTCGGAGTCGCTGAAATTACCGACCGGTGAGTTGCCGGGGCGATTGCAGGTGATCTATGCGCGACTGGCACAAATTATCAACGAGACCCAGCCAGACATCGTGGCCATTGAGCGGGTTTTTTTGGCTAAGAACCCGCAATCAGCATTGGTGCTCGGGCATGCGCGCGGCGCAGCCATGTTGGCGGCGGTGAATCATGCATTGCCGGTGATGGAATACAGTGCCACAGAAATTAAGAAAACCGTGGTTGGGCGCGGTCGTGCCGATAAAGCACAAGTGCAACATATGATGCGTGTGCTGTTGGGCTTGCGCGTTGCCCCTGAAGAAGACGCATCGGACGCACTGGCAGCAGCGGTTTGTCATGCGCACCATCAACAACTGAATACCGCATTGCGGCACGCGGAGTGACACACATATGATTGCTTGGCTACAAGGTCAACTGGTGGAGAAACTAGCCCCCGAAGTGGTGGTGAACGTGCAGGGTGTCGGCTATGAGCTTGAAGCGCCGTTGTCTGCCTTTTACGATTTGCCTGACGTTGGTGAAACGGTGACCTTATATGTGCACATGGTGGTGCGCGAAGATGCCCAATTATTGTTCGGGTTCACTAAGCGACAGCAGCGCGAAATGTTTCGCAGCCTAATTAAAGTCAATGGGGTCGGCCCCAAGGTCGCACTTGCCGTGCTGTCCACATTGAGTGCCGAAGAGTTAGTTCTGGCGATGGCCAACGACGATGTCACTCAACTCTGTAAAGTCCCTGGTATCGGTAAGAAAACGGCACAACGTTTACTGGTCGAAATGAAAGACCGGCTGGCCAAAGAGTTTGGTGATATCTCGACCTCGGGGGATGCTGTGGCGCCTGCGGCCAGTCAGCGCCACGATGCAATTGCTGCGCTGGTTTCCTTGGGTTATAAAAATACCGATGCCAGTCGTGTAGTGAAAGGTCTGCCGGACGATCTCAGCAGTGAGGAATATATCCGTCAGGCCTTACGTAACTTATCTGGCAATATCCTGCAGAACTGATGATGGACGAGAACCCAATTAATCCGGAGATCCAGCTCGGCGACGACGACGTGGTCGATCGCGCCCTGCGACCGGAATACCTGACTGATTTTGTCGGTCAGCCCAAGCTCAAAGAACAGCTGTCGATTTTTATTCAGGCTGCTCGCAGTCGTAAAGAAGCGCTGGATCACGTGTTGTTGTTCGGACCACCGGGGCTGGGTAAAACGACCTTGTCGAATATCATTGCGCGCGAACTGAATACGCGAATTCGCCAAACATCCGGGCCGGTGCTGGAGCGAGCTGGTGATCTGGCCGCGGTGTTAACCAATCTTGAACCGCATGACGTACTGTTTATCGATGAGATTCATCGATTGAGCCCCGTAGTCGAAGAAATTTTGTATCCGGCGATGGAAGATTTCGAGCTGGATATTGTGATTGGTGAAGGCCCAGCGGCACGCACCGTGAAGTTGTCCTTACCACCGTTCACGCTCATTGGGGCCACCACGCGAGCGGGTTTGCTGACCTCGCCGCTTCGGGACCGCTTCGGCATTGTGCAGCGTCTCGAATACTACGGTACCGAGGACTTGGCGCGAATTGTGCAGCGCTCATCGGACATTCTGGGTGTGCCGACTGAGCCCGATGGCGTACAAACGATTGCCGACCGAGCGCGCGGAACCCCGCGGATCGCGAACCGATTATTACGCCGTGTGCGAGACTACGCTGAGGTCAAGGGCGATGGCACGCTGACCGAGGTCATGGCGCGTGGTGCCTTGGATATGATGGAGGTCGATCCACAAGGCTTGGACTGGATGGACCGCCAATTGCTCACCGCCATTATGGAGAAATTCGATGGTGGGCCGGTTGGTATTGACAGTCTGGCAGCGGCCATTGGCGAAGAGCGCGGCACAATAGAAGACGTGATAGAGCCATTTTTGATCCAGCAAGGGTTCATGATGCGCACGCCACGTGGCCGAGTGGTCACCGCACGAACCTGGCGCTACTTTGGGTTGCAGGCCCCGGCCGACAACAATAAAAGTCCTCAACCCAGTTTGTTTGAACGTGACTGATCTTGCGAGCGTGTTTGAGCTACCCCTGCGTGTGTACTATGAAGACACCGACGCCGGTGGTGTGGTGTATCACGCAAACTACTTAAAGTTTATGGAGCGTTGTCGTTGCGAATGGTTACAAGACCTAGGTTTTGATGTGGCTCGAATGCAGCAGCAAGACGGCGTGATGTTCGTTGTTCGTCAGGCGGAAATTGACTTCGATGAACCGGCTCGTTTGTTTGATCAACTGGTGGTGACCGCGCGTGCATTGCATGTGGGTAAGGTTAAACTGGTGGTCGAACAGAAAATCTATAATCACGATAAATTACTGTGCAAAGCGACCATAAAGTTAGCGACTTTGGACTGCGCTTCGTTTAAATTAACCGCCATGCCAACCGCGCTACAGGGTGCGCTGGCACGGTAAATATCATCTGCCGCCACAACGTCGTCGGCAAACAATCTTAAGTTTGACTGGCTCAGTGATCATCATTGAGCATGCAATGAAAAGTCGTGTGGTCAGAGTCCATTCGGGCCGCACTGGGTTATGTGAGGACGCTTGAATGGATATAGAAAACCAGGGTTTAACAACGGAAGCGCTCGGTAACGACGCGGCTAACATGGCCGTTAATGCGGCAACGCAAGACAGTATGTCGATCCTGCACCTTATTTCTGAAGCCAGTTTAACCGTGCAATTGGTTATGCTGATGCTGTTTTTAGCATCACTGGTTTCCTGGTCAATTATCTTTTCAAAGTTCATGCAGCTGCGACGCGAGCGCCGGCTCACCGCACAGTTTGAGCGTGAGTTCTGGTCGGGCGGCAGTATGCAGTCCTTGTACAACCAGTGGGGCGCGGAAACGAAACGTGCGTCGGGCATGTCTGAGATTTTCGTGGCCGGTTATCGCGAGTATCAGCGCCTCAGTGAGCGTGGCTACGCCAATAATAACGATCTGTTGGACGCGGTCCAGCGTGCCATGCGCGTGGAATTGAGTCGCGAGATCGATCACCTGGAATCACAAATCCCGTTCCTGGCAACGGTTGGTTCAACCAGTCCATACGTCGGTCTGTTCGGCACGGTCTGGGGTATTATGAATTCGTTCCGTGCTCTGGGTATGTCAACCAAGCAAGCCACCGTATCCAGTGTGGCACCGGGTATCGCGGAAGCCTTGATCGCAACCGCCATGGGTCTGTTCGCCGCAATTCCGGCGGTGATTGCGTATAACCGCTTTTCGTATCATGTGGAAAAATTGATCGGTCAGTACGAAATTTTTATGGAGGAATTCATCAGTATTGTTAACCGTCAATTAACCATCGACGACGATTAATTGGCCGATTGCTATGAACAGTTATCGAAACCGCAAGCGCAAACCAATCGCCGAAATCAATGTCGTGCCCTACATCGACGTGATGTTGGTGCTGTTGATTATTTTTATGGTGACAGCACCACTGTTGACCGAAGGCGTGAAGGTCGATTTACCACAGACAGAAGCAAATCCGATCGAGCAAAACCCGGACGCACCGGAGCCAGTAATCGTGTCGGTGGATGCCGACGGTCAGCTTTATATTGATGATCAAAAGAAAACTGGCGAAGAAGTACTGCGTTATGCCACGGCGGTGTACCGCATGAAGCCGCAAACCGACTTCCTTGTGCGTGGTGCCAAACAAGCCATGTACGACGACATAATTCAGGCTATGGTCATACTCAAGCAAGCAGGCGTAGAAACTGTCAGCTTAGTGACCGAGCCAATGCAAGACAAATAGTGGGCAAGTAAGACGCGATGAGTGATCGACGTAAACGAGTTGGGGTTACCAATAAAATGGTGGCGTATATCGCTGCCGCAGTAATTCACTTAATAGTGATTGGCTTGGTGGTGTTTAACTATACCTTTAAGCAGGACGTTGAAAATGTAGAAGCATTTGATGCGGATAAAATAGCGAAGATCAAAGCCAGTGTGATAGACGATCGCAAGCTGGAAGAACAAATGGATGCGATCAAGGAAAAAGATCGTCAAAAGAGAGAGCAGGAGCGTCGTGAGCGGGAGCGTTTAGAGAAACTAAAACAAGACGCGCAGAAAGAACAAGAGCGTATCGAAGAACTGCAGGAAAAGAAAAAGCAGGAGCAAGCTGCGGCAGAAGAGCTCGAAGCGCAACGCAAAGCCATTGCTTTGAAGAAAAAGCAAGAGGAAGAGGCTGAGAAGAAGCGCCAGGAAGAGCTTAAGAAAAAACGCGCAGAAGAAGAGAAGAAACGCAAAGCCGAAGAAGCTAAGCGCCAACAAGAACTGGCCGAGAAGCGTAAGCGCGAGGCCGCTGAGCAAGCACGTCGTGAGCAGGAAGAAGCAGACCGCCGCCGCCTGGTTGAGCAGCTGGAAGCCGAAGAGCGAGCGGCCAAACAACAGCAAGCAGACCGTCGTGCTGCTGAGCGAACTACGACAGTGGTAAGTAAGTTCTTTGCTGATATTCAGCGAAAAGTTGAGGCCAAGCGAACCATTGATCCGAGTTTTGAAACTTGGCGCCAGAGCGTGGTGCGGGTTACAGTGTCTCCATCTGGTCGGGTCGAGTCAGTACGTACGATAGAATCAAGCGGCTCTCCACAGTATGATCAGGCCGCCGAAGCTGGTGTGTATGCGGCCAGCCCGGTTCCAATGCCGGACGCAAACCAGTTTCCGGATGCGGTCAAAAGGCTGGAGAATTTTGAATTAATCATGAAGCACCCGAACGCGAGATAACAATGTTAAACGTGGCAAAAAAAATAGTTTCTATTCAGCTGTGGCTAGGCATAGCGATGGTTCTGTTGTTCGCGCAGTCAGCGCATGCACAGATTCTTCGAGGTGAGGTCGGTGGTAATGTGCGCGGCATCCCCATCGCAATCGTGCCGTTTAAAGTTATCGACGGTCGCGAACTGGAACATAAAGTTCACGAAGTGGTCGCGTTTGACTTAAATGCCTCAGGTAAGTTCGAAGCGATTCCACCCGAGCGTTTTCCAAGCTTGCCGTCGCGCTACGAAGAAGTGAATTTCAAAGACTGGCGCTTTGTCGATGCTGAAATTTTGGTTATCGGTGAAGTTTGGGTGCTCGACAATGACACCTACGAAGTCCAGTTTCGAATGTTCGATGTCGCGCGTGAGCGTGAAGTCGGCAATGGCAAACGGATTCGCAATTTAAAACCATCGGACTTGCGCAAAGCGGCGCATGTGGTGTCAGATCCGGTCTATGAAGCCTTTACAAATAATGTCGATGCGTATCAATCTCGTATTGCATATGTGGACCGAACTGAGGTAGAGTACCAGCGATTCCAGTATCGCTTGATGGTTGCCGATTGGGATGGTTATGGCGCCGTTGAAGTGTACAAGTCTTGGCAGCCCCTGCTGTCGCCAAACTGGTCTCCGGACGGGTCTAAATTAGCATTTGTTTCATTTGCCGATAGCGGACCAATCGTTCAGATGATCGAGCTCGCGACAGGCAAGGCGCAGACGATCGCGGACTTCAAAGGTGTCAATGCGGCACCTGCGTGGTCGCCGGATGGAAGAAAAATTGCCTATTCGACATCGCGCCATGGTAGTCCAGACATATACATCTATGATTTAGTTAGTGGTCAACACGAACGTGCAACGACGCACTGGGGTATTGATACCGAGCCCGCTTGGTCACCGAGAGGTGACAGCTTGCTGTTCACTTCAAATCGGAGCCGCAAACCGCAAATTTACAGTTACAGCTTGAATGATCAAACGGTTTCCCGAATGACGTTCGAAGGTGACGAAAATGCAAATGCGTCTTTCGACCCGGATGGCCGCAACCTCACAATGGTTCACGAAGGTGGGCAAATTGTGGTGATGCGTGAGGAAGACGGTCGCATGACCTGGTTGACCAATTCAAAATATGATGAAAGTCCTAGTTTTTCTCCGAATGGAGACATGGTATTGTATAAGACGGAGCAGGGCTACGAGCCAGCTTTAGTCGTGGCCTCATCAGACGGTCGCGTGCGAACAAGGTTAGATTTAGTAAGTGGTGACGTGCGTGAGCCGGCGTGGTCATCATTACGCAAGTAAAATAACACGGCAAAATAACAAATCATTCTTGGAGTGAACTATGAATCGTAAACTAGGTCTGCTTTTGACCATTGTGCTGGCCCTAACTGTTTCTGCTTGTAGCAACAAGAAAGAAGCAGCCGCGACCGATACTACCACCAAGACTCCGGTTGAAGTGGACACCAGTAGTCAAGCTGTATTCGGAACTAAATACACGGCAGACGAATTGCGTAACCTGTTCGGTATTGAAGGCGATCCGCTGAATTACAAAGTGCTGTATTTCGAATACAACAGCTCTGTCATTGACGAGCGTTCGCAAATCATCGCCAAGCGTCATGCTCAGTACTTGGGCGGCAACGGTGGTGCACGTGTTACTTTGGAAGGTCATGCTGACGAGCGTGGTACTCGTGACTACAACTTGGCACTGGGTGAGCGTCGTGCTCAAGCTGTTGCTGAGTTCATGAACGCCGAAGGCGCACAAAGCCAAATCCAAACTATCTCATACGGTGAAGAGCGTCCTGCTGACCCTGCACACACGGAAGCAGCCTGGCAGCAAAATCGTCGCGTTGAGATTAAATACTAATTAACTTTAGCTCACCTTCGGGTGGGCAAGCAGTGCTAAGGGATTAGAGTGTTCTAATTCCCTTAGCCTGTTTTGTGGTTTTTTAGGTAGATCCTTTTATGCGAAGAGTTAATACGTTATTAAAATTGGTCGGGGTAGCACTGTGTGTTGCCCCGATTTTGTCTGTAGCCCATGCCCAGCAATCTGCGTCGCAGGCGAACCTGTTGTTGGAAGTCCAGCAATTGCGTCTCGAGATTGCCGAGTTGCGCGATATGGTAGAGCGACAACAGTTTCAATTACGTAAGCTACAACGCAATCAAAGCCAGGCGGCGACTCAGTCTCAGTCTGGTGCACCGATGACTCGACAAGTGCCGGTAGAGCAGTCTGGTTACATGCCACTGGGTGAACCTGGTGCTGAGGCCAATGAAGCGCTGCCATCGAGTGCGAATCAAGACCAGCCGTTCGATACTGCATACCAACGTGATGCAGCTGGTGGCGAATATTCATCTACGAGTTCGCAAGCAGAAGGTGGTAATGAGCCGGCTTCTTCATTGGATGATGGCGAGTTTGCTGCGCCCAGCTATTCGACTGATACCAGTCCGTATCCTCCGGTGGTTGACCGCAGTATCGGTGGTAGTGCGGCTCAACGACCATCGCAAGGTGCTGTTTCGCAACCTGTACCGGCTCAGCAAACCGGTGAGCCACGTTGGCAGGGTAGTCCGAATACGCAAGGCTCGACCGACTCACCAAGACCGAATGTGTATCAGCAAACGCAGCCGAACCCGGTGTATCAACCACCACGTTCGAGCCAACCATTGCCGAGTGCGACCGCACAGACTGGTGGTGGTGTGATCGCGATTCCGCAAGAGTCGGATAACCGAGAATCAGAATATGGGCGGGACTATCGACCCGTCGACACGAATTCAAACAATCAAGCTGATGCGCCCATCTCCTCAGTCATGAGCGAGAGCGACTACTACAGTCAGGGTTTCAATCTGATGAAGCAGTCGAAATTTGATGAAGCGGTGGCCGTGTTCGAAAAGCAGCTGGAAGCCTATCCGAACGGTGATTCCGCTGATGATGCGCATTACTGGATTGCTGAGGCGATGTACGTAAGTCGCAATCTGGAAGTAGCCAAAAGACACCTGCATACGCTGATTCAGGATTATCCGCAGAGTCGCCGTGTGCCAGATGCCATGCTCAAAAAAGCCTATATAGAGCAGCAGTTGGGGAATAAAATTGAAGCCCGCATTTTGTTTCAAGAAATTGTGAATTTCTTTCCGAAGTCGGATGCCGCGATTGCTGCCAAAAATAGGCTGGCAGACAGTAACTAAACAACACCAGATACCCAAGGCTCCATCTGGAGCCTTTTATTTTTGTGACCATCCGCATAACCGAAATTTTTTACTCCATTCAGGGCGAGTCGGCGACCATCGGGTATCCGACGGTGTTTGTGCGCCTGACTGGTTGTCCTATGCGTTGTACTTACTGTGACACAGCATATGCCTTCCATGGTGGTCAGAAGCGGAGCTTGGACGATATCCTTGAGCAAGTCGCAGAGTACCCAGCCAAACACGTGTGTGTTACGGGTGGTGAGCCGCTGGCTCAACCAGCGTGCCTTGATTTGCTGACTGCATTATGTGATCGGGGCTATTCGGTGTCGCTTGAAACGGGTGGCGCGATGGATATCAGCAAGGTTGACCCGCGTGTCTATGTGGTGCTGGATGTAAAAACACCGGCTTCAGGCGAGGAGCCAAAAAATAAGTACAGTAATTTGGAATACATCAAGTCGACCGATTGTTTGAAGTTCGTGATCTGTGATGAACGGGATTACGATTGGTCGAAGCAGTTTGTTGCGGAGCAAGGTCTGGCCGAACGTTGTGATGTGTTTTTTTCACCGTCTGCGGAGCAATTGTCGGCAACGGATTTGGCTGATTGGATTGTGCGTGATCAATTGTCGGTTCGAATGCAGGTTCAATTACACAAGATTCTTTGGAACGATGCCGCTGGTCGTTAAGCTATAAGGTACGGTAAGAGAGTAGAGAAATGATTAAAAAGGCAGTGATTTTAGTATCAGGTGGACTGGATTCGGCGACCGTACTGGCCATGGCGAAAGCCCAGGGCTATGACTGCTACGCGCTTAGCATGGATTACGGACAGCGTCACCGAATTGAGCTTGATCGAGCACGCAAAGTGGCACTCGCCAACGGCGCGATGGAACATCGTGTGGTGCGTATCGATATTGGTAGTTTTGGCGGTTCAGCGTTAACCGATCAAGAGCTCGCGGTGCCAACTGAGGAATCCAATGAGATTCCGATTACCTATGTTCCTGCACGCAACACGGTATTCTTGTCGGTCGCTTTGGGTTGGGCCGAAGTCTTGGGGGCACAAGCTATTTTTATTGGCGCGAATGCAGTAGATTATTCTGGGTATCCGGACTGTCGTCCTGAGTATATTGCCGCGTTTCAGGCAATGGCGAATCTGGCCACCAAGACAGGTGTGAATGGTGAGACGATTCGTATAGAAGCACCGATTATTGATCTGACCAAAGCCGACATCATTAAAGCGGGTACTGCGCTCGGTGTGGATTACTCCAACACCATCTCGTGTTACAACCCGCGTACGGACGGTAAGGTGTGTGGTGAATGTGATTCATGTCGAATTCGAGCTGCTGGGTTCGCGGCGGCTGGTGTGCCTGACCCGGCTTTAATCTAGAGATTCAGTCCGTCTTCACATCAGCAAAATATAATTGACTTTGTGGATTCGTTTGAGAGTCTTGACGTGTGACTCATTATTCTTGGAATTTCAGGCAAAATAGGCAAAAGAATATGCCAAAAGGGGTTGACCGAGCCTGTTTAAGACAAGATAATCACGCCTCGCTTTCGCTGCCTCAGGTTGTGTAGGCGACACAGCGCAAATCAATAGGGATTGATGTCGCGCTATCAAAATTTGAGAGGGGCCGTTAGCTCAGTTGGTAGAGCATCTGACTTTTAATCAGGTGGTCACTGGTTCGAATCCAGTACGGCCCACCACTCAAACAAACCAAACCGCCTATAGGCGGTTTTTTTGTTTGGGTTGTAGGTCTCTCTTTGCCGATGAGAATACATCTGTTCGACACTACGGCCTGGAACTGTTTTGAACGGCCAAAGGAAGAGGCGCAGGAAGCGCCGAGTAAACGCGCACGACTGCATGAATGAAAGAGCAACGCAGTAACAGTTGCCGAAGTCCCAGCATTTAACCATTAGAAACGATCTGGGATTAATTCTAACTTCTTACCCTACTTCATAATTTACCAAAAGGTATATGTCTCTATAATTCGAGGCGGTTTCTAGGGTAGTGATGGCCCAATCCTCTTCGACGTTCACCGTTAGACTGTCAGAGAGTAGTGCGCCACTAGTAATATCCATTTTCGCGCTCAGAGCGCCGATATTTCCTTCGTGATCTAATGTGGCAAACTGCAATGATTTTAGTGTGACACCTCGAGTCGATGCTAAATATGGGAAGTTGTGCCGCTCGAAGCTTAACTGTATGGGGTTGGTTGATAGGTTGTCGGTATTGCTTACAATCTGGTGCCAAAGGTTAGAAAATTGTCCTTTCAGCGATAGCAATTGCCCAAATTCAGACTCGCCAAAGTTAGTACCGTTCAAAGCGGTAAGTTTTTGAATACGTTTATCTGGGTCATTCTTGGCAGTGTAATTGATGGTTAAGATCACATCAGAGATGGTTGAGTAATCGAATTGAGCGATCGTTTTGGGAGGTAAAGATAACTTCCAAACGCTGTTTACATAGTGCCCTTCGAACGGCAAGTAACGTTCATCGCGAAGGTCGAATTGGAAAAGCCCAGTGTCGTCTTGACCGCTACTCAAGGCGACGGAGTTTGAAGAGAGTGGGTTAATCGTATCAGGGTTATCTAGGTCAGTGGCGCTACGGTCTAAAGTCAATTCGCAGCTGAGGTTAGCGTATGGGCCAGAAATAGCAGGTATTGTCATGCTTACGGATTTGATTTTTCGGTTGAAATGACCGGGGTAATCAAGATCAAAGATGTACTCTGGTATGATGAACTCGCAGGATGCATCGCGTTTTAATTCCAGTAGCTTTGAAGCATCAATTCTAAGCAACGACACGCTCTTTGTTAGTTCCAGCTTGCGGTGATTATTGGCGATGTAGTGAGCGTCTAATTGATTGATGTCTTGTGCCAACTTTTCGCCGGACAACAAACCCTTTTTCATCCCATCCCAATAGCTGAATTGGATAATATTCTTAGATGCATGATCAAGCTCAAAATTCATACAAGCTTCCGCTTGTTTAGCCATATCTAAAGCCAATTTATAGGCTTGAAAATGCAATGTGGAAAGCTCGCTTACCATCCAGCCATAAAGCTGATCATTGGTAAACTTATCCCGCATAAATGTGTTTGCCTCGTCACTATTTGCGATCTGTAGTTCTTGATCTGCAATTTCTTTTTCCGCAATAGCGATACGAATTTCGCTGGCTATTTGATCTTTTTCGAGTCGTTCAATATCACGTTTTGCTTGTGAAACCTGATATTTCCAGTCCATATCGCGCCGAACTACACTGGCATCTCTTGCCAGCATGCCCGCTTGTCGGTTTAGACCACTCGATCGAGCATTTAGGCCTGAACCTATGCCTGAAAATGCGTTACTAAGGTTATTACCACCAAATTTAAATGATGGCAGAAAGCCATTAGCGCCAATCTCCGGCCCTAACGCTAAAATTGACGCAGTCACATTAGCCACGTCGGCAGCTGATGTCAGCGTATTCGCACCTTCTATTTTTCTGATTTCTTCTTTTTCTGAATTTAGTGGGCCTCGATCCAGTAGATCTTGGTAATAACCGTGACGCTCCATAGCTGAAAACAAGGATTTTTCTAGACTAGCATGCGCTGTTTTGGCTTCTTCCAAACGCTCCTTTTTTATCTCTAAAATGCGTTTCTGCATTACACTTTCATGGTTTGACCGCAGCTGGGAAAGCGTTTCTGAATCTTGTTTCTCGAGCGCAGACAACAATGCGCCACCTAGGCTTTTTACCTCACTAGTAAATTCCTTGGCCTTCTGCAACATGTAGTGAAAACGATATTTAGGTAGCGAGGCATTCATGTCTCCGATGACTGCCCCTAGATCTAGTCCTGCAGCCGCAGCACGCACCAACATAGCGGGATCGATCGGTGGCTGATATAACGCCAGTGTGCGCTCCACACCTTCAATGTTCATGCAATGTCGAATTTTAAATAAACGGTCAGCAATGGTGTCCCAATATTCTTGGATTTTGTCGTTGGCTGGGATGCAGAATTTACCCATCTTCGAGTAGAAATCGTTCTTGGGAGGCTCGGCCGGAGGTAGTTTGACACCGCTGGCAACTAACAGTGGGTGTACGTCTTCCTCATCATCGTGATGTTCTTCCAAAGTCGCGCTATTTTTCTGAGTGATGGATTCAGGAAGCGAAAGGGGTGCAGGCCCAAGAAGCTGTGAGGCTTGCACGTAAAGTTGTGCCGCTTCCGCTACGGATTCCATACTGTCGCGTCGAAATAGGTCATCGGCCCAGCTAAGTAGGTTATCCAGATAATTTATAAAGGTTGAACGCATGTACGAGATCGTGCGTAGCCGGGCTATGGCGTGAGGGTTAAAGGGGTTTTGTTCCCACTCGGCCACTTGCGCTTCAAACTCACCATAATTTTGTTCGGCGAATTCTGTTATTTCATCTTGAGCACCACTTAATAAACGTTGATGCTCGTTGAAGAATGGTTGAAAGCGCCATACTGAGCGATGGGTATCTCCTTCTTTAGAGATGGGGTCAAAAATGTAGTGCAACCATTTTTGAGCATCTTCAAATTTGCGATTTCGGGTTAGGTGTTTTGCTATCGCAAATGGAGCATGAAAGAAAATTTCCCAGTTATAGACACTATATGGATTGCGCCGATTGAACTCGAACCGTTCCTCATTTTCATTCTCCATAACTATCGAATTTGATAGGTTGAGTTCTCTTGAGAACCGATCCTCGTTGTGGGATTGCCGCTTTAAGGCAATAGCATTTTCGTTACCCGATTCGGCATCTGGTTGATATAGTGCGTCCACGCCGCCTCGATATAGCTCTGACACAATAATTTCAGAGAAAGGATGATAAAGAACCGACACTAACCACTTTTTCGTGGAGGTTAATTTTCCAGCGACAGGAGCGACGGTATTACTCGGAGCTACCACATTCTCTATCTTTTGCCAGTCGCGAGAGGTAGCTCGAGTGCCATTAATCGATAGTGAATGACTGGGTCTTCCGTCGGCTAAGCGCCCGCTCGATCTTCCGAGTGGCCGAGCCGCTTTTCGATTGCTTTGGCTGGCAAATGCAGGTGCTGCTTTTTTATCTATTGTGTGAGCCGTTGCAGAAATAGACAGAGCTTGAAAATTGGTGTTTGCTACTTTGGGTTTAGCCAGCTGAGATTTTGGTGCGAGCCTGGGAAGTTCAGAAGCACTGATAAGTGGCTTGCCTGCGGCTGGCTGCTCGGGCTCAATAAAATAGGACTGGTTCTTATAGCTCATCAAGAAAGGCGAATTACTCGGGCTATAGCCGATAGTCATTTGAGTGACTGCGGAGATGCCAAACGCATCCGGGTTCCATGAGAGAAGTTCTTGATCTTGATTGTCGATGTCTAAGGTTAGTCTAGGCAAAACGTGCAGCGAATGTAATTTCTGACCATGGTGCCAAAGAGTCGTGAAATGGATATCCTTTATAATTTTTGGTGCTTCGTTTTCATCTTCTGTAGTAACTTTTTCAAGAATTGGATCGAATTCGAACAAACCTAGCCGATAATCATAGGAGTTGCCGTCACTATTCCCCGCAGAACAACGCAGTTCGATATCTAGATTCTCTTCGTGAGGATGCGCAAGCAGCCAAAATTGGCGCGAATTATTTAAATGCGTTTCATGCTCTTCGTCTTCGCGGGTGTAGCGGCTGTTAACGCCTTCGATTGAGCGCTTCGCCGGTGTCCACCCAGTTGCTCCGCTGAATTGAGACCAACTTAAACTGCATTCATAATAGGTAAACTGCCGAGACACTCCCTCTTTTTGTGATTTAAAACTTACTAGATCATCTTTCAAACCACCTTCACCATTGATCTCCTCATCAATTGCATCCACAGAATCTTCCATTGAATCCGCGAGCGTGGTCCACATGTGGCTCATTCCAGGCATGGGGTAGTCGCTGGCAGCGTACTCTCGATACTCTTCTATTTTGTCGAGATACCCCTCTATTTTTCTATTTTTTTCATTTATGTCGCTGCGACAAATTTCTTCGTTGGCTTCTATCTCAGCTAATCTATCTTGATACTCTTTGCTGCCGGTATTTATCTTCTCCGATAGATTTAGCCAAAATAGAAATACTCGATTATGAAAAATGACAGGCAGTATGTGCTCGCCTTCTATTTCTTGATCGATTAAACGCCAGCCACCCCATAGACCGTTGGATTCGCGAGTGCACCAGTAGTATCGGCGAGGATGGTCGCTTGATCGCGCAAAAACATGATTGCGATTTGAGGTTTCGTCGCTAATGCTGCCAACCATCTCCATTCGGGACAATGACAATAGTCCACGGGCGTAGTTAAGTAAGGCGTTTTCCGCCCGTTCAGCGTCAACGTCACCCTGCATTAACTCGGTTTCGAGTTCTTCAAACAGGCTGGATTTATTATCTCTTAGCTCAGGCTCTATCCAATTTTCTGGCATTAAAAATACTTTACGATTCGCTTCCCAGGCACGATAGTTTTTTCGCCAAACCCATTGAGACATCTGGGCTTCATTGAAGCTCCAACCAGATTCTAGGTTTAACATAATGCGTTGTATTAATTGCTGTAGCGATGCGGTTGCTTGCTTGGTTCTCGATGTTTCAAAACAAGCGCTCATTTGCGAATCGATAAGCAGCTCTTCGTAAAGTTCATGCGTGTTTTGGTATCCCTTTGAGCGGCCTTTGTTTCTCGACTGACTTATTACCGCTTCTACTAATCGGGCTTGGCACCGTTCTCGAATGGGGTCGTTTAACTGTGTTAATACGTTTAGGTATTCACCTGCATCAAAACGCGCTTGCAAAAGCGACTGAGCGGCGCCGCCATTATGTTCAAAGATGGCTCGGTAAATATCCTCTACAGCACCACCATAGGAATCAATGACCTCGAGTAGGAGGCTGCACTTGTAAAAAACGCGTTTGCTTAAAAAGTCCTGTTTATTGCTAATATTAAATCCATTGCTGCCCAACAAAAATGAGAGGTTCTCTCTAGACCAGGTTTCATTTTCTTGGGCGAGGGCGTTAACAATAGAAGTGCTGGAGCTGCCAGCACCATCGATGAGTTGAAACACACTTTGATCAGAACCAAAGTGAATGTCGTTTACACGTTTATGTTCCAGTAGGTCGATTAAACCCTGCAAATTAAAATTCGCATCCGACTCTTGCGCAGGTAAGTTATCGATAATTGGCCAACCCATATCGCTTGACAGAGACTCAATCGGTGAGAGGTCCTCTGTTTCCCTGAGGTTAAGTTTATCGAGTAACCATGATGATTTGTTCAGGGTAATCAGTTGGCTAAGTAGGAGGGGCGTTGAACCCGGAGTGAGTTCTTGTATCTCGCTGATCAGGTTGGGGTATTTTACAAGGGCGAGCTTTAGACTCTCGCTCGCAAGCTGCCATTCTTGCGCTAATGCGTTCACAAAGTTCTCATGCTGTGCAGAGATATCGCTAGCATCGGCATCTAAACCAGTTTTCAGTTTTGTGAGTAGTGCCTCATTGTTGAGGCTAAAAAAAGCGTGTTCTTCAATTGGCGATGAGAGTAGGTTAATCGCATCGTATAGTTCTAAGCCATAGTTATTAAGCACCGAAACCATTTGCAAAAGAGCCAACACGCTCGAGGGCAGTTCAATGTCGTGCTTGCTGATAGCTTGTAGATTCTCAAATGCTGCACTAGAGAGACCGAGGTAATCTGCAAGCAGGTTCGAACGGATTTCAGGCGCGATCTCCCAAAGTGCGATTACATCCTCAAGCGGGCTATCAATTACTGGAACTAACTGCTCAATAGAGCTTACTTCTCTTTTCCAACTATTTGCTGATGAGGCGTCAATTACGTCCAGCTGTAAGAGGCGATCTAGACTTTCTACTGAGTAACCGGTGGCCAGCAGTAGTCGCCCAAAAAATTGCATTCGTATCAATTTCTCATCGCTGATGGAATTCCATTTTATCCCGCCACTGCTCTCAAACACGTCACCGGAAATTCCTACGAACGCAGATTCCGCGATGCTTAAAATAGTGGATGATTCTAGATGCAGCCAAAGGCTCAAATCGTTGAGGTCTCTTTTTTCAGCATTAGTACCAGGCTTATTCTCAAGCAAATTACGATTATTGACGCCCCAATTTGCAGACCATTTCACCTGATTGCCAAGCGCGATTGTTGTTGGATTCGGAACCAAAAAAACGCGCGTAAATTCAGTGTTGATAGAACTCGCTTCGTTAGTCTCTATGTCTAGTTGCTTTGCGAGCCTCGGTAAGTCGACACCGAGGTGCTCGAGGTAAGATTTGGTCTGATCAAGCTTGCGGTCATAGCCCATAGACCAGGGAAAGGTTTGGGCGGCTAGATGATCGTAAGCTGACTCGCTTACATTAGCCGGTTCAGCACGCAATTGTTCCGCAGTACTATTAGTTTGGCGCATGCTCATATTGGCGCCCAGTACCTTGGCTTCAAGCACTTCATTGCTCAGATCGATATAGGGCAGCAAAGTGTCTGCGTTTTCACAGTCGAGCAGCAACTCTTTTATATCTGCTCTGCGCCCATTAAGCAAATCGATACCGTTACCACCATCATTAGATTCGGCTTTTTCTAAGAAGCGGTACAAGTCCAGTAGATAGGCTGAGGGACTAAGGCTAGAGTTACAGTGACCGCAGTTACCGTTCAGTGAGTCAGCGAACAATTGCCCGACCAGCGTTCTCTTTCGGTTGGGGTCGTTTTTCGGTAATTGAATGGATAAAGCAGTTGTCATGCTCCCAAGGTGAGCCGCCTTATCGTAGATTGCGTTAG
>JAUHZM010000285.1 GCA_030426005.1 Gammaproteobacteria bacterium | reverse complement strand
CATTGACGTGCGAACGATGTGCGAGCGCATCTTGATCCGCGCGACTAATACCATTTTCCTTAGCCATTTTCTCGGCCGCCTGCTCCATGGTCAGCTCAGAGGACGGTTCTTTGATCGCAGGCTGGGTCGGCATCAAGTCGCTCAAACCGATACCCTTGAAGGCTTTTAATTTTCCGCCTTTACTGTAACTCGAGCGCACCATCGCCTCGGTCATTTTCTTATTGAAACTGATCGGCGGCTGCGACATCACATCACAACCACCAGCAAGGCCGGCGTCAATAATCCCAGCTTGAATGTTCAGTGCAACATCTGCAGCAGATTGATAACTACTGGCACAGGCGCGTGACACACTGTAAGCGTCGGTCGACGTAGGGAGATTCGCGCTCATCACAATCTCGCGGGCAATGTTTGGTGCGTCCGGTGCCATGACCACCTGGCCGAATACCAATTTCTCGATCAAGTTGCGATCAAGGTCAGCGCGTTGAACGAGTTCCTTGACGAGTTCCGCTGCCAGGCTACGAGCTGGTAGCTGACTGAAGTCGGTCGCGATGCGCAGGAATGGGGTTCGGGCGCCGGCGACCACAGCGACGCGAGTATTCGGTGAGTTCATGGTGTCTTCCAGATTGATGATTGTTGCTTAACCCTGTTAAGCATACTACCAAATTGTGATGAATCAACGCACTTAATACTGACACAATGTCCAATATTTAGCGGGCAAATACGCGCTGCCAATCAAAATATGGCCCCGGATCTGGTTTTCGAGTCGGTGCGATGTCGCTGTGGCTAAACAGATGCGTATCGTTGATCTTTGGATACGCGGTTTTGAGTGTCGCTATAAGCGGGTTGAGGGACATATATTGCGCATCAGTAAAGCCATCAGGATCCGTATCTAGCCCTTCCAGTTCGATGCCAATGGAGAAATCATTCACACGCGGGCGTTGCAGGCAAACGGATTCCCCAGCATGCCAGGCGCGATCATGCGTAGACACAAACTGAGTGACATTACCGAGCCGATCTATTAAAAAGTGTGCCGATACTTTTAACTTCGCAATCCCCTCAAAGTATGGGTGCGCATCTGTAGGCAATGTGTTTAGAAATAAACGTGTGATGAAGTTCTGCCCGTAGTCACCCGGAGGCAGGGAGATACAATGCAGAACAACACACTCTGGTTCAACACCTTCAGGGCGCTGATCAAAGTTAGGCGACGGTTCGATGCGTGCGCCATCTAACCAGCCAGTGTGCGGATCGAGGATCACCGCTGATACCTCAGCTGTGCAGAAAAATTAACCGAGATTTCTGTGGCCTTACGCATCAAGGCAAATACGGCTGCATGAAATACAGCGCAATCGCCGCGATCACTCCAGCAATCACATCGTCGATCATGATCCCTAAACCACCATGCACATGCTTATCGAACAGCTTGATCGGCCAAGGTTTAGCGATATCCAAGACGCGGAACAACACAAAGCCGAGCAACAGATTCAGCCAGCTGGCGGGTACGAGCGCCATGGTGACAAAATAGCCCACAAACTCATCCCAAACAATGCTGCCATGGTCGTGCACACCAACGTCGCGTGCGGTTTGACCGCAAACGTAAACGCCCAGCAAAAAGGTCACTAACAACATCACGGCATACCCCAGCTGCGCCGTTGGCAGGAATTGCACCATGCCGAAAAACACGGGGACAGCGGCCAAGGTTCCCCAGGTGCCGGGCGCGGGTTTAATCAAGCCTGAGCCAAATCCCAGCGCCAGAAAATGTACTGGATTACGAAGTTGAAATTGCACCGTGTCAGACATGATCTGGTTTACCAAAAATAATCGTTATTCGAAATGCTGAAAGCTGGATAGGTTTAACTCTGGGGCTGGCTTGCCGTTTTGCAACACAAGCACCGGGGTCGGTGCGACGGGGACGACGCGACCAATCCGCGTGACCGCGACGCTCAAGTCCGTAGCGAGCGAATCTATTACTGATCGATGCTGCGTCGGAGCTGTGAATACCAAGTGATAATCATCGCCACCAGCAAGGGCGAAGCTCAAATCACCGCCAGCATCGAGATACGCTTCATATGCCGACGACACGGGCACAGCTTCCGAATCAATCTCAAAGGATACCTTACTGGCCTTTGCAATGTGCGTCAGATCCCCTAATAAACCATCAGAGATATCCAAGCCAGCACTGGCTAAGCCGAGCAATGCCTGCCCCAGCGCCAACTGTGCTTGAGGGCGGTGTAGGTGTGTCTCAACTGCGCATTGGTGTTCCGCACTCAATGCAACTCGCTGCTCTATCGCCGCAAGCGCTAACGCCGCATCACCCAATGTACCTGACACATAGAGATCGTCACCGACCATTGCACCAGAACGTGAAATAACTTTATCTTTGGGCAGTAAACCCATGATAGTTAGGGATAAATTTAATGGTCCACGGGTCGTATCGCCACCAATAATCTGTACGCCAGCCTCAGCCGCAGCCCGCCCGAGCTCGGTAGAAAAGTCCGCCAACCAGGTATGATCCTCATTCGGCATCGTCAGAGTTACAGTCGCCCATTTCGGAACCGCGCCCATCGCCGCCATATCACTAAGATTAACTGTTAATAACTTCCAGGCAAGATCAGCCGGTTTGGTATGCGGATAAAAGTGCACACCTTCCACCATAGAGTCGACACTGACCGCCAAGCGCATGGCTGGCGGCACAGTGACAACGGCAGCATCATCGCCGACACCAAGATCAGTCTCTGTATGGGAGGCACCTAACGCGGTGCAATATTGTTCGATTACGCTGAATTCCGACACGAAGAAGGACAGAAAATTCCGGTGACGGTCAACACAGGCCGACGAATTCAGCCTGCTGAGCGGATGGCGGCGGCCATTTTATCCATGACGCCGTTGACGAACTTATAGCTGTGCTCTGAACCAAATACTTTCGCTAGCTCAATCATCTCATTGAGTACAACTTTGGTTGGCACGTCCTGACGGTTGTGTAACTCAAACGCACCGAGACGCAAAATAGCCCGCTCTACCGGGTCGAGGCTGGAAAACTCACGACCGATATGAGGTTTGATCGATGCTTCGAGCTCACTGGCTTGTGCAGGCAGCTCGGCCATGATCGCACGCAAATATTTGCGATCCACGTTTTGCATGTCGTGAATCTGGCTGAACTGCTTTTCAATGTCCTCGGCGGCCTGCTTAGTCAGGTCCCATTGGTACAGCGCCTGGACCGCCGCACGGCGTGCGTTGTGGCGGTTAGAGGTGGCCTTCTTGGCGGTCATATTACAACTTCGCCATCACATTGATCATTTCGAGCACGGTCATCGCCGCTTCAGCGCCTTTATTACCGGCTTTGGTGCCAGCACGCTCAATTGCTTGTTCAATGGTGTCCACCGTTAAAACACCGAAGCCGACAGGAATTCCAGTATCGAGCTGCGCGGCATTCAAACCTTTGGCGCACTCGCCAGCCACGTAATCAAAGTGCGGTGTTGAACCTCGAATTACTGCGCCGAGTGCGACCACACCGTCGTATTTACCGCTGGCCGCCATTTTCTTCACGGCTAACGGAATTTCAAATGCACCAGGCACATACGCCACGGTAATTTGTTCGCTTGGCACACCATGACGCTCTAATACATCAATCGCACCGCCCAATAAGGCATCGCCAATAAAACTGTTGAAGCGACCTAGAACGATGGCGATTTTTTGGCTGTTACCGTGTAACTCGCCGGTGATTACTTTGTGACTCATAATAATTCGGTAGTGGTTAATTGCAGCCCAAGTGCCGACTGTATGCCGGACTCAGCTCCACAGTATTTTTATTTTTCAATATATTCAACAATTTCGATATCAAAACCAGATAATCCGTGCGTCTTGCGAGCGCGACCCATCACCTGAATCTTGCGGGCGCCCAAGCTCGACAGAATCTGGCTTCCGGCACCGAGTAATCGCAGGTGGCCCTGATTTCCGGGGCGCTTATTGTCTTTGATTTGTTCGACATCGTAAATCACTTCTTCGGCATTT
>JAUHZM010000284.1 GCA_030426005.1 Gammaproteobacteria bacterium | reverse complement strand
CTCGGTGACCATGATGGGGATGAAGTTCCCTGACGCACCGCATGCGCTAAAAATGGCCTGTGGTGAGAACCCTAAGCGGGTTTACGGAGAAAAAGGCGGGCCTGGCACGCGTATGGGCAATATGGCGGGTTACCGCTCTGCCTGGATCGCCGCCAAATCCTACGACAAATTATGGGATGAATACGAAGCCAAAGTCGCGAATGGTGACAAATCAGCACAGGCTCCGGAGCGTAATCTGGAAATGGAAACGCTGCGTGGTGTGCTCGACGGTGAGATTAAGATCCACAACCACTGTTATCGTGCTGATGAAATGGCGAACATGATTGAGTTGTCAAAAGAGTTTGGCTACCAAATTTCGGCGTTTCATCATGCCGTGGAAGCCTATAAGGTTGCACCGCTATTGGCAGAAAATGATATCTGTGCCGTGGTTTGGGCCGATTGGTGGGGGTTCAAACAGGAAGCCTATGACATGATCCGCGAAAACGCAGCGCTGATCGAATACGCCAAAGGTTGTGCGATTATTCATTCAGACGACGAGACCCAAATCCAACGCTTACCGCAAGAGGTTGGTAAAGTTGTGAGCGCCGCGAAGCAAATCGGGATTGATATCCCAGTTGCCACGGCAATCAAATGGCTGACTTCCAACTCAGCAAAATCGATCGGTTTGGATGACAGAATCGGCAGTCTTGCGCCGGGTATGAACGCCGATGTTGTGCTTTGGAGTGGTAATCCGCTGAGTGTTTACAGCAAGGCCGATAAAGTCTGGGTGGACGGGGCACTGCGCTTTGATCGAGATAACGCAGACGTCAACACCACCAGTGATTTTAATCTGGGTATCATTGTTCCAACGGAGGACCGACCATGAAATTGAATTGGCTAAAAATCGTAGGTATTACGGCCTGCGTACTTATTTCCTCGGCGGTTCAGGCAAACGATGTATTGATCAAAAATGCCAAACTGGTGGATGGTGTTGAGCGGACCGACGAGTTAGTCGATATTCGGGTACGCGACGGTCGTATCCACAAGATCGGCACTAACCTATCTGTGGACGACGATACTCAGGTGTTTGATGCCGCTGGAAAGCCAGTCACACCTGGCTTGTTCAACGTGGATACTCAGATCGGGTTAATGGAAGTTGGGGCGGTTGCAGCTTCTGTCGACACCATGACAACTCGCGATGATGTGACGGCCTCGTTACGTGTAGCAGATGCGTACAATGTTTCGTCGACGGTGGTCCCGTATAACCGGATGCTGGGCATTACCAATGCGGTGGTACAACCGAGTAATGGTATGAGCTTAATTGCCGGTACGGCTGCGGTGGTGAAACTGAGCGCGACTGACGGCGTGGTTGAGCCAGGTGCTGCGATGGTGGTTAACCTTGCAAATGCCGGTAGTGCGCTCGCTGGAGGTTCCAAAGCGGCTGCCATGGCCAAACTGCGTGAGGCGTTGGAAGATGCGCGAGATTATGCACGCAATACCGCGCAGTTTAACGCAGGCAATCGTCGAGATTACAGTTTGTCACGCCACGACCTTGCGGCGCTGAAACCCGTTATCGAGCGCCGTATGCCATTGTTGGTCCATGTTGAACGTGCTTCAGATATTGAACGAGTTCTGCGTATGGCGGCGGACATGCGTATTAGCTTGATCCTGTCTGGCGTTAGTGAGGGTTGGCGTGTGGCAGACCAGATCGCCAAGGCCGAAGTGCCGGTCATTATCGACCCGATCCGTAACCTGCCAAGTTCGTATGAGTCTTTGGGTGCTCGTTTGGATAACGCTAAACTATTGCACGATGCAGGCGTTTCGCTGATGTTTACTGGTATGGGCTGGCAGACAACGCACAATGCGTATCTGGTGCGTCAATCGGCGGGTAATGCGGTTGCCAATGGTTTGCCTTACCATGCGGCAATTCAGGCCATTACGTCTACACCGGCGAAAATGTTTGGTGTACCCGAATACGGCCATTTAAAAGCAGGTGCAAGTGCCACGCTGGTGGTGTGGTCGGATGACCCATTAGAGGTGATGAGCAATCCTGAGTTGGTGTTGATCGACGGTCAGGAATATCCATTGGAAAGCCGTCATACCCGTCTGCGTGATCGCTACTTTAAGCGTATTCAGGCGCAAATGGACTAACTATCCGGTAAGCTAAATGTGAAGCACATAAAAAAGGCCATCTTGACGATGGCCTTTTTTTGGTCGTGATGGCTGAGCCTTTTAAACTCAGCCATCAGGCTTGCTGCGCAGTTAGAAACTGTAAGTCACATCCACGCCGTAGATTCGACCTTTCGCCAGTGGCGCGAAGCTGCCACCCAATGGGATTGGACCCAGTAGGGTAGGTAACTGCGTGTCACCACCGTGTTTAACTTCATCGGTCAGGTTTTTACCGAAGATTCCAAATGACCAGCGACCGCTGGCAGACAGAAAATCGATACCGGCATTCAGAATGCCTTGTTCTGAGATGAAGCCTAGGTTGTTGTCGGTATAGGCTGACTCGTCACGATACGAGTAGGAAATACGCGACACTGCGGTACCCCAATCGCCGACATCGGAATCGAGTGTCAAACCAACACTGTACGTCAGCTCAGCTGCACGTGGCAGATCGAGATTCTTGTCAGCATCGTTGATCACGCCGTCACCATTTAGGTCAAAGCGCACGGAGTCGTAACCTGGATCGATATAACCAATCGAGGCATTCAGAATCAAGCGGTCTGACAATGGGAACAAGCCGTCTAACTCAATACCTGTAATCGTCGCATCCGCCGTGTTACGAATAACCTGTACCACACCAGCAATGGGGTCAGCTAGGTTGATCTCACGTTGCATGTTGTCGATCTGGTTATAGAATACCGCACCGGTCAGACGACCACCGTTGGCCAACGACGTTTTAAAACCAACTTCGAAGTTGTCCACAGTCTCTTCGTCGAATGGGCCAGGGCCGAAGTTCACAGTATCAATGGCTGTATTACGCAGGTTGTAGCCACCAGAGCGGAAACCGCGAGTCCAGTGTGCGTAAGTCATGGATGAGTCGCTGATGTTGTACGTCAAGCCGATTTTTGGTGACAGGTTGCTCCAGCTCTTTTCGTCCTGGAAGTCGTATGGACAAGTGCCGTCAATGACGCTACATGGTGAGTTCACGTTACGCACCAGCGAAGCGATATCCGCTGTTTTTTCCTCATCGGTATAACGCAGACCCAGGTTCAACACCATTTGGTCGGTCATGTCGTAATCAATCGACGCAAACAGACCCAGTGTTTCGACCGAGTAGTCACCACCACCGTCTTGAGTCAGTGCAAAGAACCCTGGTGGGGCCAACACACCGAGTAAGCGACGGTTCTCGTTATAGGACAGCTCGTTTTTGAAATAGTAAACGCCAGTCGTTAACTGCGTACGTTCACCCAGTTCACCGGTGTAGCGTAGCTCGTTACTGACTTGTTCCGTGTTCAAGGCGTTAGGAGAATGGAACAGGCTGATCGGCGTCGCATCGACGTCTACCGCGCCTTCTGACTCAGATTCGCGATAGCCAAACACATTGGTGATCGTGCCGTTATCCAATTCATATTCAACGATGGTGCGGAAGAAGTCAGATTGCAAATCAATGTAGCCGGTTTCATCGATGGATAGATCGAATGAATCACGATCAAAGTTAGCTGCCGCATTCGAGATTCCACTACCGTTGACGTGGTTCTGTGAAGCTGGACCATGACCTTCGGTTTCAAAGTAATCATAAATAGCGGTCACAGATAAGCGCTCAGTTGGTGTCCAAACAACCATAGGGCGGACTGACAAGGTGTCTTTTTCACCGTGTGCTGCTTGAGTGAACTGGTTATACCAGTAACCATCGTCTTGGTTGCTGTAAACCGAAATTTTGGCTGACAGGGTATCGCTTACTGGTCCACCAACAGCGCCCATCAAGTAAACGCTCGGCTCTTCGCCGCCTGTTTCGTACGCGGCTTTATATCGGTAAAAAGTATCCCTACTATAGCCCATCATTTTACAGGCCTCTGACACATTACCCAATTTTTTGGCTAATGCT
>JAUHZM010000283.1 GCA_030426005.1 Gammaproteobacteria bacterium | reverse complement strand
GTGCCGTATTGGGTGCGATAACCACATTACTGGTTTGATTCTTTTTCTGGTACTTAGCTTTGCGAGTATCTTCTTTCGGTTCTTGGATCTCGGTTTTATAGCTCGGCAAATGAGGCATCTCATCCAGATCTTCACTGCGCAGACGTTGGATTTTGAAATGCGGCGTCTCAAGTTCGATGGTCGGCACAATCGTGATATTGGTGCCGAGTCGATTCTCGAGTAAGCTGACTTCGTGCCGCTTTTCATTCAACAAGTAGGTCGCAGTTTTAATTGGCAAATGCGCATTGATTGCTTCGGTGTTTTCCTTCAACGCCTCTTCTTCAATGATGCGCAACACGCTTAACGCCGACGAGCCTACGCTACGGATATGGCCATTGCCTTCGCAACGTGGGCAAACATGGTAGTTCGAATCGCTGATTGAAGAACGCAGTCGCTGACGTGACATCTCTAACAGGCCAAAGCGTGAAATACGACCAACTTGTACACGAGCACGATCCGCTTTGAGCGCTTTTTGCAGACATTGCTCCACTGCGCGCTGATTTTTATTCGCCAGCATGTCAATGAAGTCAATCACCACTAAGCCACCAAGGTCGCGAATGCGTAATTGGCGAGCGATTTCTTCGGCCGCTTCGAGGTTAGTTTGCAGCGCAGTCTCTTCGATGTCACCACCTTTAGTGGCGCGAGCTGAGTTGACGTCGATTGAGGTCAATGCTTCGGTTGGGTCAATGACCAGTGCGCCGCCAGATTGTAATCGAACTTCACGGGCGTAGGCCGACTCAATCTGGTGTTCAACCTGGTAACGAGAGAACAGCGGTACCGTGTCTTGGTACAATTTGAGCTTGATGACGTTTTGCGGCATCACCTGATTCATAAACCGTGTCGCGCGCTCAAAAATCTCTTTGTCATCAATAATGATTTCACTGATGTCACTGCGGAAGTAGTCACGAATCGACCGGACCACCAAGTTGGTTTCCTGATACACCAGAAATGGTGCAGGTTGTGAATCGGCTGCTTCTTGGATCGCATCCGACAAACGTTGCAGGTAATCTAGGTCCCATTGCAGCTCTTCCGGACTTTTGCCGATGCCGGCAGTTCGCGCGATTAAGGCGTGTTCTTTTGGAATTTCGAGTTGTGACATAGCGTCACGCAGCTCTTGACGCTCTTCGCCTTCAATGCGACGAGAGATGCCGCCGCCTTTTGGGTTGTTTGGCATGAATACCAGGTAGCGTCCCGCCAAGCTAATGAAGGTGGTGAGTGCGGCACCTTTGTTGCCACGCTCGTCCTTCTCAACTTGAACCAGCAGTTCCTGGCCTGTTTTTAGCGCGTCCGCAATTTTGACTTGTGAAATCGGGGTGTCTGATTTGTAGTTTTGAAAGTAAGTGCGTGACACTTCTTTCATCGGCAAGAAGCCTTGGCGGTTACCGCCATATTCAACGAACGCTGCTTCTAGGCTCGGTTCGATACGGGTAATTTTGCCCTTGTAGATATTGCCTTTCTTCAGTGCTGTACTGGCAGACTCAATGTCTAGATCAACCAGTTTTTGTCCATCTACAATCGCAACGCGCAGTTCTTCAGGATGCGTTGCGTTAAAAAGCATTCTTTTCATGTCTTCCTCTTTGCCGTCGGCAAGTTCGAAAACAGTGGTGTCGGGACGGCGCAATGTCGCGCGCTGTGTCGTGAAGCTGCGAGATGGACTCAGGGTGGAACTATTGGCTCATGTCGGTTGCCATAGTCCACGTGTCTGTGTCGACATAAACCGGTAGAACACCGGTGCTAGTGATTTCACCGAATTGTCATGGTCCTTACATTGTATGTCAAACCTGTTACCAAGCGCGCCCAGACTGGTTGCGGCTAGTGATAGTCAACTATCTCACCGTTTATTGGGCTGCATTAAATAACTGATCTGACTTTGCGTTGGCGGTGTGCCTTGTCGCATGTGCTGACCAATCTTTGCGTACTTGGTGGAATATCAAGCTGACTTTCCCGTGTTCTCGCCGCGTTGATCTCAGTATTGACTGCTGAGGGTTGTGCGGTATGTTCGGGCTCCAACCAAGTCCGGTTGCTCGGCATAAGATGTCGAGCATAATCTGTTCAATCACTAACGAATTCGCTAGCTTGCGAGCGCCAGAACTGTTTTGTCTGCACTGAGCCGATGTTGTACTCCGGCTCGCGTAGAAAATTCTATTCACTCATCACGATCAAGTTGAGCGCAATACTTGCTGTGCCTGATCCTTGATCATCAACTGTTTCGGCAGCGTTTGATTTATTGTGGCTGCCAGTTGCACTTCATAATTCAGGGTGAAGCGCATTGCCCTGGGTGTAAAGCGCAAATGAGCCATGTGTTGCTCGTCGGTTTGCGAGAATAGAGATGGCGGTGGCTACGTAATTAGCGCCTGTGCGCTAGCGTGCTGTGCAGATTAAGCACATCGAGCGTGATTCGATGCGTCACAAAAATGAATAGCAAGGAAACCTCGAAAGTGGCATCCTTCATTTTGCAATTCTAATGCAGCAGCAACCACCGAGAGAGGCATGCTAATCAATAAGCGAGAGACACGCGTCCGGGTGGTGTAACCAGCTTGACCAGTCTCGATTCATCTAGTGTGTATAAACCGATTTTGTCTTTACTGATTCCGGTAAGCCTTGTGTGAATCAGAACGAACGCTTAGCGAGGTATCCGACAACAATAAAACTTACAGAGTTTTGTCGTGTTCGGTGCTAGATGAGGTGTGATTTTTCACTTGAATGCGTGGTTTTCGGATGCGTGGCCCGAGAAATCATCGCAACTGCCATCAAAAGCACCGGACTGGCGGATCATAACAGGTCAGAATCGATTACGCAATTGCGCCAATCGCGCGCCAATATTAGCGCTGACGACGATTGGGTGTGATGCAAAACTGCCGTATAATCACGCCTTTGATCTTGCCGAGAAGCCGTGTGTCGCCAACTCCACCAACACCCAAACAGAATGCTCAAGTCTCGTTTGTTACGATTGATGACGCGCATGCTGGTCAACGGGTCGACAATTTTTTATTCACGCACTTAAAGGGCGTTCCGAAAACGCATGTTTATCGCATTATCCGCAAAGGCGAGGTGCGGGTTAATAAGGGACGAGTCAAGCAAACCACAAAACTCAAAAAAGGTGATCAAGTTCGTATACCGCCAATTCGTTTGGCTGAGCGTACCGCCGCCGATATCGATACTTCACGCTACGCATTTCTCAAACAGGCGACACTGTTTGAAGATGATGCATTGCTGATTATTAATAAGCCGTCGGGTATGGCGGTGCACGCGGGGAGTGGGATCCAAATTGGTGTTATTGAGGCCCTGCGAGCCGTGCGCCAAGACCTGCGATATCTGGAGTTAGTGCATCGTTTAGATCGAGCGACTTCCGGGTGTCTGGTGCTGGCGAAGAAAGCGAGTGTGTTGAAGGCGCTGCATGAGGACTTTAAAAATAACTCACTGACCACCGGCAGATTAGATAAGCGTTATTACACACTGGTCAAATGTCGTTGGCGTTTTGGCGAGCGTAATGTCGTTAAGCCCTTGAATACGGAAGCGCGCCAGCAGGGGGAGCGTGTGGTCGTGGTGGACGAACAGGGCAAGTTTGCACGTTCAATTATGCGTCCAATAAGTGTGTCGGACACAGCCTCATTGTTGGAAGTTAAGTTGCTGACCGGACGCACGCATCAAGTTCGTGTGCACGCTCAGTCAGAAGGTCATCCGGTTGCCGGCGATCCCAAATATGGCGATCCCGAATTTAATAAAGCGATGAAGTCTTTTGGCGTGTCGCGATTGTTTTTACATGCTGCGAGTCTGCGCTTTCGTCATCCTGTGACGGGTGTGGAACTGCAGGTGGTGGCACCGTTGTCAGATGACTTGAAGGCGGTATTGACTAAATTAACGCTGAGCTCGGATTGATGTATCAACTCATTATTTTTGACTGGGACGGCACGCTGATGGATTCTGCGGCCAAGATTTCTAACTGTATCCGTGCCGCAGCCGAGGATGTCGGGTTGCCGGTTCCGTCCACGCAGGAAGCGCAGCAGATTA